>NZ_JAAGPB010000517.1:0-260 GCF_017104585.1 Burkholderia sp. Ac-20392 | reverse complement strand
TGAGCAAGCTGTGAACTATGATACGGAGAATCTACGCACAGTAGAGGACAGTAGGTGCTTCTGCTATTAATGACAGTAGAATAAGTTACAAAGGTGATGTGTAGTAGCCAGAAGTGTGCTAAAAATGATCGTTCGCATGCAATTTAAAGAGCGCGAAAGAAACAAAAATCTGTATTGCCATCAAACACCACCAGTGCATAAAAAAAGTACAGATTTTGTTTTTTTTTTTTTTTAATGATCCGCCCACCACCCAGACCTAC
>NZ_JAAGPB010000516.1:0-5276 GCF_017104585.1 Burkholderia sp. Ac-20392 | reverse complement strand
TCCAGCGACACGGCGGCGCCGCCGGCGCCGGCCGGTTCGGTCGACGTGGTCGCTGCGTCATGCGTCGTGGCAGCGGCGCCGGCGCGCGCGGCCGACGTATCGATGAAACCCAGCGTATCGAACAATTGCGTCATCGCTTCGCTCCGTCACGTTCAGGCATGCGCGGGATGCGCGGGCTCGGATACGGCAGCCGGCCGGTGCTGCGCGCCGGTATGCCATGCAGGCAGGCGCGAGCCCGCGCCGAACAGCTTCTCGCGCAGCGTCGGCGCAGGATCGTAGTCTTCCTTGTAGACGCCGCGGTTCTGCAGCTCGGGCACGACCCAGTCGACGAAATCCTCGAACGATTCGGGCATCACGGTGCGCGTCAGGTTGAAGCCGTCGATGCCGGTCTCGTCGATCCACGACTGCAGTTCGTCCGCGACCTGCGACGGCGAGCCGACGATCGGCGCATAGCGACCGCCGAGCGACATCTGTTCGAGCATGCGGCGCACGGTCCACGTGCCGGTCGTGCTCTTGCGCGAGATCGCGTCGACGGCCGACTGGATCGAATCGGTCTTCACGTACGAGATCGGCTCGTCGAGGCCGTACTTCGCGAAGTCGATGCCGGTCGAGCTCGCGAAATGCGCGAGGCCGGCTTCGGCACTCGCGTAGCGACGGTATTCGTCAAACTTCTCGCGTGCGAGCAGTTCGGTTTCCGCCGTCACGACGCTCACGCCCGCGAAGATCCGGATCGACGCCGGGTCGCGCCCCTGCCGTGCAGCGGCCGCGCGGATGTCGAGTGCCGCCGCGCGCGCGGCGGCCTTGCTTTGCCCGTTCACGAACACGCATTCCGCGTGACGGCCGGCGAACTCGACGCCGCGCGCGGACGAACCGGCCTGGTACAGCACCGGCGTGCGCTGCAGCGACGGCTCGCTCAGATGAATCGCGTCGAGCGAATAGAACGGCCCGTCGTGCTTCACGCGCCGCACCTTGCCCGGCTGCGCGAACACGCGCGCCTGTGCGTCGCGGATCACCGCGTCGTCGTCCCAGCTCTGTTCCCACAGCTTGTAGACGACGTCCATGTAGTCGTCCGCGCGCTCGTAGCGGTCGTCGTGGCCGATCTGCTGCGCGAGGCCCATCCCGCGCGCGGCGCTGTCGAGATAGCCGGTGACGATGTTCCAGCCCACGCGCCCTTTCGTCAGATGATCGAGCGTCGACATGCGGCGCGCGAACAGGTAAGGCGGTTCGTAGGTCAGGTTCGCGGTCACGCCGAAGCCGAGGTGCCGCGTGACCTGCGCCATCGCGGGCACCAGCAGCAGCGGATCGTTGACGGGCACCTGCACCGATTCACGCAGCGCGGCATCGGGGCCGCCGCCGAACACGTCGTACACGCCGACGATGTCCGCGAGGAAGATTCCGTCGAACTTGCCGCGCTCCAGCGTCTTCGCGAGGTCAGCCCAGTAATCGAGATCGGTGTAGTGCGCGGAGCGGTCGCGCGGATGCGTCCACAGACCGTGGTTGATGTGCCCGACGCAGTTCATGTTGAACGCGTTGAGCAGGATCTTCTTGCGGTTCGCCGTCGTCATGCCCGCCTCCGTCACCACGCGATCGCGTACAGCGAGCCGAACGCGTTATCGAGCGCCTTGCGCACGGCCGGCGACTGCTGGTAGATCGCGATGAACTTGCGGATGCGCGGATCGTTCACGCTGTCCGGCCGCACGACCCACTGGATCGCGAAGATCTTGTTCTCGGTGCCGTCGAACAGCAGCGCGCTGTTCGGGTCGGTCGTGCCGGCGAGCTTGATGAAGCTCGGGTAGCCCTGCGCGAGATCGACGTCGTCGAGCGAGCGCGCGAGCTGCGACGCTTCGAGCGGGATGATCTTCAGGTGCTTCGGGTTCGCGACGATGTCGTGCGTCGTTGCCCGGTAGTCGGCGCCCGGCTTCAGCGTGATGAGCTCCGCGCGCTGCAGCAGCAACAGCCCGCGCCCGCCGTTCACCGGATCGTTCGCGATCGCGACCTTCGCGCCGTCCTTCAGCTCGCTGAAGCTTTTCACCTTCTTCGAATAGAGGCCGATCTTCATGATCGTGCCGGGCGCGATCGACACGAAGTTGTAGCCGCCCTGCCTGTTCGCGTTCTCGAGGAACGGGATGTGCTGGAAGTAGTTGACGTCGATGTCCTTGTTCGCGAGCGCCGCGTTCGGCGTATTCCAGTCGGTGAATTCGACGATCTTCACGTCGAGCCCCTGCGCCTTCGCCTCCTTCGCGGCGACCTTCAGCGCCTCGATCTGCGGGCTGGTCGAGATGCCGACCTTCAGCGGCGCGGTGTCGGCGTGCGCGCCGTTGAGCAGCGCGACGCCAAACAGGGCGGCGGCCAGCAGGCGCGCGACGCGGCCGGCGGAAAAGCGGGCGGAAAAAACGGCATGCAGCATGAAACCACTCTCCTGTCCAAAGACGGTATCGACGGATGAGCGACGCCGCGGCGAACGCGCGGGCGTTCTCCGGACGGGGGGCATCGCATCGGAAAAGGATCAGCCGATGATAGAGAGCGGCGCAGGGGCGGTCTACGAAGCGATTGTGCGAAGAAAATCGCGCGCGGCGATATGGCGGGCGGCCACGCAGGATCGGGGCCTGACCGGGCGCCCGGCCGGCCGCCTGGCCGAAATCTCGGCCTGGGCGCCGGGCGAATTCCGAAATCTCGGCCAGCCGGTCGAGCCATCCTTTCAGCAGACGAAACAAACCCCTTATAAATCAATGCATTAAAAATATTCTGGCAGGCCGGATTTCTGGCACGGGGGTTGCGTAATAGACGGCACACGATGCCGCGAAGCGATGCAGGCATTCCAACATCAGGAGACACGTCTTGCAGACCTCAATCCAATCCCCGTCCCATCCGGAGCCGGTTTCCGACGCCGTCGCCACCCCGCGCGAGCGCTTCTGGCCGGAAGGCTGGTGGAAACTGATGGAAATCCGCATCGGCATCATTCCGCTGCCCGTCTACTTCATCCTGCTCGCGCTGATCGTCGGCTTCTCGGTAACCGGCAAGGTGCCCGGCGAGATCTCGATGGCGATCGCGGTGCTCGCGTTCTTCGGCTTCACCTGCGCGGAACTGGGCAAGCGCCTGCCGCTGTTGCGCAACATCGGCGCGGCCGCGATCTTCGCGACCTTCGTGCCGTCGGCGCTCACGTACTACCACGTGCTGCCGAAGCCGGTGCTGAACCTCACCGTCGAGTTCACGAAGTCGACCAACTTCCTGTACCTGTTCATCGCGTCGATCATCGTCGGCAGCATCCTGAGCATGGATCGGCGCGTGCTGATCCAGGGCTTCGTGAAGATCTTCATCCCGCTCGCGGCCGGTTCGGTCGCGGCCGCGATCGTCGGCACGGCGGTCGGCACCGCGCTCGGCCTCGGTGCGCGCCACACGCTGCTGTACATCGTCGTGCCGATCATGGCGGGCGGCGTCGGCGAAGGTGCGATTCCGCTGTCGATCGGCTATTCGGAACTGATGCACCTGCCGCAAGGCGAGATGTTCGCGATGGTGCTGCCGCCGGTGATGCTCGGCAGCCTGACCGCGATCATCCTGTCGGGTGCGCTCGACATGCTCGGCAAGCGCTACCCGCACCTGACCGGCAACGGCCGCCTGCAGGTCGGCGAATCGGGTGACATGACGCCCGAGAACGAGGAAATCCGCGGCCACGTCGACGTCTCGCACATCGCGGGCGCCGGCATCACGGCCATCACGCTGTACCTGGTCGGCCTGATGGCGCACAAGCTGTTCGGCCTGCCCGCGCCGGTCGCGATGCTGTTCCTCGCGGTGCTCGTGAAGCTTGCGCGCGCAGTGTCGCCGCCGCTGCAGGAAGGCGCGTTCGTCGTCTACAAGTTCTTCTCGACCGCCGTCACGTATCCGCTGCTGTTCGCGATCGGCGTCGCGATGACGCCGTGGGACAAGCTGACCGCCGCGTTCACGGTCGTCAACGTCGTCACGATCGTATCGACCGTCGCGACGCTGATGGGCACCGGTTTCGTGGTCGGCCGCCTGATGAAGATGTACCCTATCGACACCGCAATCGTGAACGCCTGCCACAGCGGGCAAGGCGGCACGGGCGACGTCGCGATCCTGACCGCCGCGAACCGGATGCAGCTGATGCCGTTCGCGCAGATCGCGACGCGGATCGGCGGCGCGATCGTCGTCACGGTCACGCTGATCCTGATCGCCCACTTCGGATGACGCGCCGCCGCGCGCACCGTCGCGCAGGCCGCTTCGCACGCGCCGCCGCCGGCTTTGCCGGCGCGCGGCGCGCGTCGTTCAGGGCGTCGTTTCGGGCGTCACGCCGGGCGGCCGGTTGCGGGCTTCGATGAGGGCGAACGTGCAAAAAGGCTTCAAGGGAATCCCGTGGTGGGGCTGGGCATCGGCCGGCGTGCTGTATGTGTGCGTCGCGGCCGCGGCCGTCGACTTCGCGTGGGAACGCGCGATCGACGCGCTCGAGGAAACCGGCGCGCACCGGCTCGACCTGTATGCATCGAGCCTGAAAAGCGAACTCGGCCGCTTCGAGATCCTGCCCGGCCTGGTCGCGCGGCAGGACGGCGTGCGCACGATGCTGAAAGCCGCGCCGCACGACGCACCCGAGCTCGTGCACACGGTCAACACCTATCTTGAAGCCGTGAACCGCGACGCGGGCAGCGGCGCGGTCGACGTGATCGACCTGCAGGGCGACGTGATCGCCGCCAGCAACTGGAACGAGACACTCAGCTTCGTCGGCACCAACGTGTCGTACCGGCCGTACTTCAAGGACGCGCTCGCGCGCGGCAGCGGCCGCTTCTTCGGCATCGGCACCAACACCGGCGTGCCGGGCGTCTACTTCGCCAGCGCGGTGCGCGACGACGGCGTGCCGATCGGCGTGGCCGCCGTGAAGATCAGCGTCGATCCGCTCGAATCGGCGTGGCGTGCGCCGGGCGTCGCCGCGATGGTCGTCGACAGCAACGGCGTGGTCGTGATCTCGACCGAACCCGCGTGGAAATTCACCGCGCTGCGCCCGATCACCGCGCAGCAGCAGCACGACATCCAGGCGTCGCGGCAATACGCGGGCCGCACGGTCGACGCGCTGCCGTACCGCCACATCGGCGACCGCAGCGCGGCCGCATGGTTCGGCACCTTTCCCGATACGCGCCACAGCGGCCGCACCACGCGCTATCTCGTGATGTCGCGCCCCGCGCCGCAGGCCGGCGATTCGCTGATGGTGCTGCTCGACATCGCGGGCGCGCGGCGCCAGCAGCAGACGGCCTTCGTGTTCGTCACCGGCA
>NZ_JAAGPB010000515.1:0-5634 GCF_017104585.1 Burkholderia sp. Ac-20392 | reverse complement strand
GCGCTCGACGGCCGCGTGCCGCGCGATGCGTTTGCCAACGCGCTGCTCGCGGAAACGGGCGCGCAGGATCGTGACGCGCTCGTCCAGTGGTCGTGCGATGCGAACCAGACGATCTACGCGCGGCTTGCGCCGATCGTGCTCGCGCACCGTTCGCATCCGGTCGCGGGCGCACTGATCGCGCAGGCGGGCGACGAGATCGGCAAGATGATCGACGCGCTCGATCCGCAGCAGGCGCTGCCGGTCGCGCTGTGCGGCGGATTGGCGGACGCCCTCGCACCGACCGTGCCGGCGCGCCACGCCGGGCGGCTGCGCGCGCCGCTCGACGATTCTGCGCACGGCGCGCTGCAACTCGCGCTGCAGGCGTTGCGGGCCGCGGAAGGGCGCTGACGGCGTTTTGGCGGTGGTTGAACGCGCACCGCACCCGGGCCGGTGGCGGCGATCGACCGGGAACCGTCCGGCGGGCAACCGGGCACGACGTTAGAATGGCCGTTCCGCAGAGCCCTGAGCGCCATTCTCCCGTCCCATGTACAAAGTCATCGCCACCGATCTCGACGGTACCCTGCTGAACAGCGACCACCAGCTCGATCCGTACACGATCGACACCGTCCGTCGGCTCGACCGCGACGGCCTGCAGTTCGTGATCGCCACCGGGCGCCATTACGCGGACGTCGCCGGCATTCGCGACGTGCTCGGCATCCGGCCGTACCTGATCACGTCGAACGGCGCGCGCGTGCACGCGCCGGACGACACGACGATCCACGCGCAGGACATCGATCCGGCAATCGTCCGCGGCCTCGTGCAGCCGGACATCGTCGGCGCGCACGGCCGCGTGATCGTCAACCTGTTCACCGACCAGGGCTGGCTGATCGACCGCGATGCGCCGCACCTGCTCGAATTCCACCAGGATTCGGGCTTCCACTACGACGTGATCGACATGCCTGCGCATGACGGCGCGGATATCGCGAAGGTGCTGTACATCGGCGATCCGGCCGATCTGGCGGTCGTCGCCGAGCAGATGCGCGTGCGCTTCGGCGATGCGCTGTACGTCACGTACTCGCTGCCCGACTGCCTCGAAGTGATGACCGCGAACGTGTCGAAGGGCCGCGCGCTGCGCTCGGTGCTCGCGCGGCTCGGCGTCGACACCGGCCACTGCATCGCGTTCGGCGACAACATGAACGATATCGACCTGCTCGAAACCGCCGGCCACGCGTTCATGATGAACAACGCGAACCCCGACCTGGTTGCGCGGCTCCCGCACATCCCGCGGATCGGCAACAACTTCGACGCCGGCGTCGCCCGCCACCTGCGCACGCTGTTCTCGCTTGAAGACAACGTCGCCGCCTCCTGAGCCTCCTGCCGGAGCGGAAATGAAAAACGGGCGCCAGTGGCGCCCGTCGAAATTACCTGCCTCGATCTTCTTTGACAGCGTGAGGCTCGCTGCTCTGCTCGCTTGACCCCGTAGTGTTTTATTCGCTTGTGCGAGCCGATGCCGGCAACAGGTCGACGGCGTCGTCACGCCCCGCGACCAGCGGATAGATGATCCCGGCGAGTGCCGCGCCGATGATCGGTGCCACCCAGAACAACCAGAGCTGGCCGATCGCGTCGCCGCCCACGAACAGCGCGGGGCCGGTCGAGCGGGCCGGGTTCACCGACGTGTTGGTGACCGGAATCGAGATCAGGTGAATCAGCGTCAGGCACAGGCCGATCGCGATCGGCGCAAAGCCGGCCGGCACGCCGCGCTTGTCGGTGGCGCCCAGGATCACGAACAGGAAGAAGCCCGTCATCACGACTTCGCAAATGAACGACGCGCTGAGCGAGTAGTGGCCGGGCGAGCGCTCGCCGAAGCCGTTCGTCGCAAAGCCGCTGCCGACGACGTCGAAGCCCGGCTTGCCGGTCGCGATCAGGTACAGCACGAATGCGCCGAGCGTCGCGCCGACCACCTGCGCGACGATGTACGGCACGAGATCGCGTGCGGGAAAGCGGCCGGCGACCGTCAGGCCGACGCTCACCGCCGGATTCAGGTGGCAGCCCGAAATGTGGCCAATTGCGAATGCCATCGTCAGCACAGTCAGGCCGAAGGCAAGTGCGACGCCGGCAAAGCCGATGCCGAGGCCCGGAAAGGCGGCGGCCAGCACGGCGCTTCCGCACCCGCCGAGCACCAGCCAGAACGTGCCGAATACCTCTGCAGCGAGACGCTGAGAAAGATTCATGTAAGGACCTTGGTCAAGTGGATTGAAGACAACCGGACGACGAGACGGATTTAAACCGTCACCCGGAATTGGTCTGGATTATAGGAAATGAATCGGGTCGGGGAGGGTCAACGATTGTTAAATTTGAATAGCTGACGAATGCCTTTTATTAGAATAAGTCCGCATTCTCGATATAGCCGAATCGGTTAAAGATGACAGCATTAATTTTGAAGGGCAGGGCGGCAGTGCGGATGGCGTAACGGATGTTGGTGTCCCGGCCGGATTCGCCGGGGCCGCATCATCGAAAAGGGGAGTCGAAAAATGTCTCAATACGCGAAACTCAAGGCGCAGATCGCCGATCTGCAGGCCCAGGCGGACGATGTGCGCCGCCAGGAAGTGGCGGCGGTGATTGCGGAAGTCCAGCAAAAGATTGCCGAATATGGGCTGACTGCCCAGGATCTGGGCTTCGCGGAGCGAGCGAAGCGCGGGCGTCCGCCGAAGAAGGCGCCGCTACCCCCGAAATACCGCGATCCGAAGTCGGGCGCGACCTGGAGCGGGCGAGGCAAGCCGCCGAATTGGATCGTCGGTAAAAACCGCGATCGTTTCGTCATCGAATGACCGAAAACCCAAACAAAAGAGCCGCATCGAGATGCGGCTCTTTTGTTTTGCGCGCCGATTTCGGCGCGGATGTGATTACGGAATATTTCCTCGCGGAATTCCGTGTCAGGCGCCGGCGACCCGGCGCAATGCCGGTTGACGGGTGCCCGCGCAAAGCGATTCGTAAGTTTCGACATAACGCTGCGCCATCGCCTTCGAGCTGAAACGCGTGTCGAATCGTTCGCGGATGGCCGTGCGCGACAGGCTGTCGATCCGGTGCAGCGCGCCGACCGCGCCCTGCACGTCCTCGACGATGAAGCCGGTCACGCCGTCCTCGATCACTTCCGGCACCGAGCCGCGGTTGAACGCGACGACCGGCGTGCCGCAAGCCATCGCCTCGATCATCACGAGGCCGAACGGCTCCGGCCAGTCGATCGGGAACAGCAGCGCCTTCGCGCCGGACAGGAACGCGGGCTTCTGCGCCTCGTTGATCTCGCCGATGAATTCGACGTGCGCCTCGCCGAGCAGCGGCTCGATCACTTCCTTGAAGTAGTCGGCGTCGGCCTTGTCGACCTTCGCGGCGATCTTCAGCGGCAGCCCGCTTTGCGCGGCGATCCGGATCGCGGTGTCGACGCGCTTTTCCGGGCAGATCCGGCCGAGGAACGCGAGGTATTCGGGCTTCACGTCCGGCTGCGGCGTGAGCAGCGTGTCGGGCAGCCCGTGATACACGGTGCCGGCCCACGCGGCCTGCGGCAGCGGCTTGCGCTGGTTGTTCGAGATCGACACGACCGGCGCGTCCGGGAACGCGTCGAACACCGGCTGCAGCTCCGGCAGGTCGAGGCGGCCGTGCAGCGTCGTCACGTACGGCGTGTCGAGACGCGACATCAGCGGGAACGGCAGGTAGTCGAGGTGGAAGTGCAGCACGTCGAATTCATGCGCGACCCGGGCGACCTTTTCGAGGAGCCGCATATGGGGCGCCATCGAATCGCGGATCGACGGGTCGAGCCGCAGTGCGCGCGGCCAGGCCGCCTCGAGACGGGCCGACGTGACGGAGTCGCCGCTGGCGAACAGGGTCACGTCGTGGCCGAGTTCGACGAGCGCCTCGGTGAGGTAGGACACGACACGCTCGGTGCCGCCGTAGAGTTTCGGCGGAACGGCTTCGTAAAGCGGCGCGATCTGGGCAATTCGCATGGATTTCTCCTGTTTCGATCCGGGGGCGCGGTGGCGCTGATGCGGATCCCGTGCAAGGTTGCGGAACTCGCCGACGTACGCGGTTGGCGGTACGTGGCCGGGCCCTGGGCGGGGTGCGCGGGGCGCCGGACGGCAAGCTGCGGGGCGGGCCGGCACGGCTCGCGCCGCCGCCCATTGGAGTCCATTATCGATATCGCCCCGAGGGGTTCGAGTGTTTTTTCAAACACTTAAGGCTTGTTACACGATGAAATACGCGAAAACCCCGAGAAAAAGGGCGTGGAAACAGGAATGGAGATAGACGCAACTATTGTTGCGTCATCGTGAAAAAGCACTATAATTTTTACCGATCCGATTGTCGGCAGCCTTGCCGGAAAGCCTTCGATTACCGCTTGAAGGCCATCGGACCCATCGCAGCCGAATCCTTGCTGCCACACGCTTCCCCGCTTGCACCTTTCAATTCGCCTTGTCGGAAAAATTCCTACACGGTTTACAGAGAAATCCTGCATGGCATACGCCACTTCGCTGATACCGGCATAAATGCCGTTTGGCCAAAATTCGCCCTGTAAGACTATAAACGAGCCGACTGAGCGCCAAGAGCGCCCTGATCGAGCAAACGTTTTCATAACACGAATGGCCAAAGCAAAGCTCTTTAACGGGGGAATCATGAGCGCTACCAGCGAAATGCTCAGTGAGATCAAAGAGGTCAACCTGTCGTACCTCCTCCTCGCGCAACGCCTGCTGCGGGAAGACAAAGCGATGGGCATGTTCCGCATGGGAATTTCCCAGGAACTCGCCGACGTGCTCGCCAACCTCACGCTCGCACAGACCGTGAAGCTTGCCGCGTCGAACCAGATGCTGTGCCGCTTCCGCTTCGATGATCACGCGCTGCTCTCGTCGCTCGCCGACAAGGGCCGCAGCGATGTCGTCGCGCACGCCCACTCGGCCATCCTGATGGCCGGGCAGCAGGTCGAAGGCGTCCGCTGATCCATCCCGCCTTGCGTTTGTCCCGGCGTGCCGCGCCGGTGGGCAGCGTATTGGCCATCCATCCGAATAACGTCAAGCGGACGGTTATCACCATGGCAAGCAAAAGCGTCGTGATCGAGGTGAAGGAAATCACCCTCGCCATCGAACTGATCGAACTGGGCGCCCGGCTGCAACTGCTGGAAGCGGAGACGAGCCTGTCGCGGGACCGTCTGATCAAGCTGTACAAGGAACTGAAGGGCGTGTCGCCGCCGAAGGGGATGCTGCCGTTCTCGACCGACTGGTTCATGACGTGGCAGCCGAACATCCACTCGTCGCTGTTCTACAACATCTACCGGTTCATGCAGGACCACGGCCGCTGCGAGCCGATCCAGTCGATCGTGAAGGCGTACCGGCTCTATCAGGAGCACGTGAACCTGTCCGGCGACGAGGCCGCGCTGAGTCTCACGCGCGCCTGGACGCTCGTGCGCTTCTTCGATTCGGGGATGCTGCAGATGACCCCGTGCACGCGCTGCGGCGGCCACTTCGTCGCGCATGCGCATGATCCGCATCAAGGTTTCGTCTGCGGCCTCTGCCAGCCGCCGTCGCGCGCGGGCAAGACCCGCAAGGCCGCCGCCAGATCGGAAGAGCGTCGTGGAGGGAAAGAGGTAAGATCCGAGTGTAGCACTCGGTGGTA
>NZ_JAAGPB010000514.1:0-5581 GCF_017104585.1 Burkholderia sp. Ac-20392 | reverse complement strand
CCGCGCTGAACGCATCGAAGGCCGCGCTGCCGCACCTGCTGGCGAACCCGGCCGGGCGCATCGTCAACATCGGCGCGGGCGCGGCGTTCAAGGCCGGCACGGGGATGGGCGCGTACGCCGCCGCGAAGGCCGGCGTCGCGCGGCTCACCGAGGCGCTGGCGGCCGAATTGCTCGACCGCGGCGTGACGGTGAACGCGATCCTGCCGAGCATCATCGATACGCCGCCGAACCGCGCGGACATGCCGGACGCGGATTTCACGCGCTGGGTGAAGCCGGAGCAGATCGCGGCGACGATCGGCTTCCTGCTGTCGGCCGACGCGCAGGCGATCACCGGCGCGTCGATTCCGGTGACCGGCCGCGTGGCATAGCGCGACGGGCAGGGGCTCGCGCCGCGGCCGGCCGTGCGTACAATGTCGCACCGGATTGCGCGAGCCCAGCCTGAGACCATGCATCAGCCCAATATCCTGATCGTCGAAGATGAAGTGGCGATCGCGGACACGATCATCTACGCCCTCGGCACCGACGGCATGCAGACCGTCCACTGCACACTCGGCCAGGCGGCGCTCGACCACCTGCGCGACACGCGCTTCGATCTCGTGGTGCTCGACGTCGGCCTGCCGGATCTCAGCGGCTTCGAGGTGTGCCGGCGGCTGCGCACGTTCTCCGACGTGCCGGTGATCTTCCTCACCGCGCGGCACGATGAAATCGACCGGATCGTCGGGCTCGAAATCGGCGCCGACGATTACGTGGTCAAGCCGTTTTCGCCGCGCGAGCTGGCGGCGCGGGTGCGCGTGATCCTGCGGCGTTTCTACCGGACGGCCGCCCCCGAAGCGACACCCGTACCCGTGCCGGCTGCGACCATCGCACCGGGCTTCACACTCGATACCGATGGCGCGCGCGTGTCGTGGCTGGGGCACGCGCTGGACCTCACACGCTACGAATTCGGGCTGCTGGCGCTGCTGGTCCGCCATCCGGGGCGCATCTATTCGCGCGAACAGTTGATGGACCTCGTGTGGCACGAGGCCTTCGATTCGGCCGACCGCACGGTCGACACGCACATCAAGACGCTGCGTGCGAAGCTGCGCGCGATCGACCCCGAGCGCGACCCGATCCGCACGCATCGCGGGATGGGTTATTCGCTGCAACCGTAACGACCGGCTCCGTTCATGCATATCGGCCTGCGCATCTTCTTCGGCTTTTTCCTGATCGTCGGCCTGGCCGCGCTGATCACGTTGCGCGTGTTCGTGCAGGAGGTGAAGCCGGGCGTGCGCGAGGCGATGGAGGACACGCTCGTCGATACCGCGCAAGTGCTCGCGACGCTGGCCGCCGACGACATGGCGAACGGCCACATCGCCGACGGCGCGTTCGCGCGGCAGCTCTCGAATCTGCACGAACACCCGGTCAGCGCGAACGTATGGGGCGTGCAGAAGAACGCGATCGGCTACCGCCTCTACATCACCGACGCGCATGGCATCGTGCGCTACGACTCGTCCGGAAAGGCGGTCGGGCAGGACTATTCGCGCTGGAACGACGTGTACCGGACGCTGCGCGGCGAGTACGGCGCGCGCAGCACGCGCAGCGATCCGAACGACGACAGCAGCACCGTGATGCACGTGGCGGCGCCGATCCGTCGCGGCAACGAGATCATCGGCGTGTTGACGATCGCGAAGCCGAACCAGACGGTCGCGCCGTTCATCGCGCGCAGCCAGCGCAAGATCATGCTGTACGGCGCGCTGCTGATGGGCGGTGCGATCCTGATCGGCGTGGCCTGCACCTGGTGGCTGGTGGTCGGGCTGCGGCGCCTGCAGCGCTATGCGCGCGCGATCGCGGCGGGCGAGCGGGCCGACATGCCGCTGCAGGGCGCGAGCGAACTCGCCGAGCTGGGGCGCGCGGTGGAAAGCATGCATCAGCGGCTGGAAGACCGCCAGTACGTCGAAACCTACATCCACACACTCACGCACGAGATGAAAAGCCCGCTGGCGGCGATCAGCGGCGCGGCCGAACTGCTGCAGGAAGAGATGCCGGTCGCGAACCGCCGGCGCTTCACCGAGAACATCCGTCGCCAGGCCGGCCGCCTCGAACAGATGATCCGCAAGCTGCTCGCGCTGGCCGAAGTCGAGCAGAAGCAGCGCCTGTCGGTGCGCGAACCGGTCGCGTTGCGGCCGGTGCTCGAACAGCTCGTCGACGATATCGAGCCGCGCGCGCGGCAGCGCGGCGTGAACCTCACGATCGACGCGCACGACGCGGCCGACCCGGCGGTCGTCGAGGGCGATCCGTTCCTGCTGCGCCAGGCGCTCGGCAACCTGCTCGACAACGCGCTGGATTTCGCGCCGAAGGGCAGCACGATCCGCATTGCGCTCGAACGGCAGCCGGCGGGCAGGGCGCACGTCGCCGTCGTGCGCGTGGCCGACGACGGCCCCGGCGTGCCCGACTACGCACTGGCGCGCGTGTTCGAGCGCTTCTACTCGCTGCCGCGCCCCGACGGGCAGGATCGCAGCACGGGCCTCGGGCTGTGTTTCGTCCGCGAAGTCGCGATGCTGCACCACGGCCAGGTCGCGCTCGCGAACCGCGACGAAGGCGGCGCGTGCGCGACGCTCACGCTGCCGTCGGCGGGCTGAGCGCGCTTCACGTTCGCCTCACATTCGCTTCACACCGGCTTCAATCGCCCTTCACCGGGGCTGCTCATGCTGACCGTACCCTTTTACTCCGGTACTTGTCGGCCATGAATCGAGTCCTGTTGTTCAAATTCGCGATCACCGCGTTCCTCGCGCTGCTGATCCTGATCCCGCTGCAGATGGTGCAAAGCATCGTGCAGGAACGCTCCGCGTATCGCCGGGATGCGCTGCAGAGCATCTGGTCGAGCTATGCGGGGCCGCAGACGGTGGCGGGTCCCGTGCTCGTCGTGCACTACACGGAAGTCACGCGCGTACGCGACGACACGCCGGCCCGCGGCGCGGCCAAGACGAGCCTGCGAAGCGAGACGAAGCGCCTGCTCGTGTTTCCGAAGACGCTGAACGTCGACGGCACGTTGACGACCAGCGTCCGCTATCGCGGCATCCACAAGGCGCTGGTGTACGAGCTGGCCAGCCGGATGACCGGCACGCTGCCGTTGCCGGACCTGAAGAAGCTGCCTCAGGCGGACGGCCACGTGAGCTTCAAGGTCGACGACGTCTATGTGTCGATCGGCATCGGCGACATTCGTGGGTTGACCGCGCAACCCGACCTGCGCATCGGCGGCGCGCGCTTCGACGTCGAGCAGGGCACGCGGCTGGACAGCCTGCGCCAGGGTGTGCACGCGAACGTCGATCTCGCGGCGCTGGCGGAAGCAAACGCGGGGGCGGCCGTGCCGTTCAGCATCGACCTGCCGTTGCGCGGCGCGGATTCCGTCGCGTTCGCGCCGGTGGGCGACCAGAACGATTTCTCGCTGAAATCGACGTGGCCGCATCCGAGTTTCGACGGCGCGTTCCTGCCGAACAACCGCACGGTCGATGCGCGCGGCTTCACCGGCAACTGGCGCGTGACGTCGTTCAACACGAAGGCGCGTGAACAGATCATCTCGGGCAACGGGGAAGGCGCGATCGAAATGGCGTCGGTATCGGTGATCGAACCCGTGAACGTCTATCTGCAGGCCGAACGCGCGACGAAGTATGGCGCGCTGTTCGTGATGCTCACGTTCGCGAGCTTCTTCATGTACGAACTCGTGAAGCGGCTGCGCATTCACCCGATCCAGTACACGCTGGTCGGCCTGTCGCTCGCGCTGTTCTTCCTGTTGCTGCTGAGCCTGTCCGAGCACATCAGGTTCGCGTATGCGTATCTCGCGGCGAGCGGCGCATGCATCGGGTTGCTTGCCTTCTACCTGTCGTTCGTGCTGCACAGCGTGAAGCGCGGGGTGGTGTTCGCGGTGCTGCTCGGGGTGCTCTACGCGGCGCTCTACGGGTTGCTGCTGTCGGAAGACAACGCACTGATGCTCGGTTCGCTGCTGCTGTTCGCGATCCTCGCCGGCATCATGACGCTCACGCGCCGCGTCGACTGGTATTCGCTCGGTGCCGCGTGGCAGCCGCTGGCCGACAAGGCGGGTGCGGGCGCCGCGAAGCCGGGCGCGCAGGTGAAGTAAGCGCGCGGGTGGCGGGGAAGCGCGCCGGTCGGGAACGAGCCGACCGGCGCGTGAGGCGGCGAGGCAGCGCACTGCATCGCCGCTTCACGCACGCGATGCAGGCCGGCGAAACCGCGCCAGCGGAATCTCGGCAACAGCAGTGATCTCGATCAGCAGATCGGGATGGTAGAGACGCTCGACCTGAACGGTCGTCGTCACGGGATAGGGCTCGGCGAAGACCGTCCTGCGGATGTCGCCGGCCTGCATGAAGGCATCGATGTCGGTCGCGTAGTGAACGAGCGAGATCACGTCCTGCATCTGTCCGCCCAGCGTGGCGAGCACGGCGCGGATGTTGTCGAGTGTCTGCCGCACCTGCGTGCGCATGTCGCCGTGGCCGACCACCTGGCCGTCGCGGTCGAGGGCCACTTGCCCCTTCAGATGCACGATCCGGCCGTCACCCTGGATCACGGCCATCGAGAACGCGCCGAACGGCGCCCAGACTTCCGGCGGATTCACTGCTTCAGCCATGACGCAGCTCCTGTGTGGCGTGAATGGGGCGAGTGCAACGGATCGATGCCGTCTGCCTTCGCGCCATTATCGATGAGTTCGCCGTTGCGCTGCCCGCTCGATCACGACACGCCGGTCTGCGAAGTACACGCAGTGGATCACGATCGCCGACCTGGAGGCGCGCAAGTATTACTTCCGGACGTATGACGATACGGTGATGCGCGTGATCGACCCGGCGACGTCGAAGGTGTCGACGGCCGCGTCGAACCGACAGCCGTCCAGCCGTTCGGCCTGCAGAAAGCGGCGGTGGCCCGGATCGACCTATACTGATCGTCTTACTTCACCGGACCACGCCGTGCCGAACCAACCTTCCGGGGATCCGTCCGTCGATGATCCCCGTCCGACCCCGCCCATCCAACCCGAACTGGAAGACTGCTGCAACAGCGGCTGCTCGCCGTGCGTCTTCGATCTCTACGACGAAGCACTCGCGCGCTATCGCGTCGAGCTGGCCGAATGGGAAGCGCGACAGGCGCAACGCAAGCATCACGCGTAAGCCGGCTCCAGGCGAGCCGCTACCTCTGCACCGTTTCCGCGTCAGACCCTGCCGTCGCTGCGATTCCCGTCGCGCTTACGTCCCGGGGTGCAGCCGCCGATGCAGCGGCCCGAGCATGGCCGACAGCGCGATGCACACGAGCAGCACGGCCGTCAGCGCGAACATCGACGTCCTGAAGCCCTGCACATAATCGAGCGCGGCCGGATGCGCGCCCAGCCGGGCGAAGAACATGCCGCCGAGCGTGGCCGCGCCGACGGCCGCACCGATCTGCAGCATCGCGGTGACCATCCCGGAGGCGACCCCCGCGCGCGCCGTGTCGACTTCCGCGAGCACGATCCGCACGACTGACGGCAGCACGAGGCCCTGGCCGATCCCGATCGCCGCGATCCCCGCGTAAAAGCCGGGGCCCGGCGCGGCTGCACCGGCCA
>NZ_JAAGPB010000048.1:0-31489 GCF_017104585.1 Burkholderia sp. Ac-20392 | reverse complement strand
GATCTACGCGACGATTCCGCAGTACGACCTGGTCGGCAAGTCGGCCGCGCTGTCGCCGGGCTGCGTCGCGCTCGGCTATGGCGTGGGCTCGGTCGCGGGCGGCTCGCTGATCGAGAGCGCCGGCACGCAGTCGGCGCTGATCGCGGCGATCGTGCTGTGCGCGGTGGCGTTCCTTTGCTACCGGCGGCTGCGGCCGGCCGTGTTCGGCATGGAACGCGCGCTTGCGGTAGTACCTGAGTGACGGTTACGACGCGCGCTGCTGCCGATGGCGGCGCGCGTCCGGTTCAGTTCATCGGCGAAGGCGGCCGGCGTGGCGTGCAATGCGCGTCGTGTCGGCCAGGTAACGCGCTCACGCGCAGTGGCTTGAAGCATGTTCTCGAATACCTCCGATCTCGATCTCCGGCTCATCCGGGTCTTTCTGGCCGTCGTCGACGCACGCGGCATCACGGCCGCTGAGGCGTCGCTCGGCGTGCGGCAGTCGACGATCAGCACGCAGCTGTCGGCGCTCGAAGCGCGCGTCGGCTTCAAGCTGTGCGATCGCGGGCGCGGCGGCTTTCGCCTGACGTCGAAGGGCGAACGCTTCGCGGCCACCGCGCGCACGCTTGTCGCGGCAACCTCCGAATTCGTCGCGCGGGTGCGCGACATCGATCGCAAGCTGGTCGGCACGCTGTCGATCGGCCTGATCGGCCAGGCGCCGCTCGTCGAGAACGCGCGCGTGGCCGATGCGATCGGCGCATTCCGCAAGCGCGACCAGGCCGTCACGTTCGCGATGAAGGTCGCGTCGCCGCAGGAGCTCGAGGAAAGCCTCGTCAACAACCAGCTCGATCTCGCGATCGGCTATTTCTGGCATCGCGTGCCCGGGCTGCTCTACACGCCGCTCTTTACCGAGCAGCAGGTGATCTACTGCGGGCGCGGGCATCCGCTGTTTCATGCGTCGCGGCCCGTGACGGCGGACGACCTGCAGCTTCACGACTGGGTCTGGCGCACCTATCCGGTGCCGGAGGAGCAGTATCCGCTGCCCGAGCGGCGCGTGACCGCGAGCGCGGACAGCATCGAGGCCGCGACGATCCTGATCCTGTCGGGCGGCCATCTCGGCTACCTGCCCGCGCACTACGCGGAGCCGTTCGAACAGCGCGGGCTCGTGAAGGCCGTCGGCCGTTCGACGTTCAGCTTCGACGTGCCGCTGCATCTCGCGATGAAGCGCAGCGCGAGCGACAAGCCGATCGTCGACGCGTTCTGCGAGGATCTGCTGCGCGCCTTCAACATCAAGGCAGCCGCACTGGCTGCATAAGCGCACGCCGCGCGTTCAGCAGTCCACCAGCACCCAGTCGAACAGCTCGCGGCGCGTGCGCACGCCGAGCTTCGCGAACGCGCGCTTCACGTACGACTCGGCCGTCGACAGCTTCACGTCGAGCTGCTGCGCGGCCTCGGGCACCGAGCGCCCGCACAGCATCAGCCGGCAGATCTCGTGCTCGCGGCGCGACAACTGCACGTCCTGCCGTTCGAGACGCGCGTCGAAGCTCGCCTGCGACGCGGTATTCACCGTTCCCGACGCCACGCGCCGCGCCGCGCAGCTACGCGCATGCAGCTCGAACATCGGGAACAGCAGGTCGACCATCTGCCTGAAGTGGAACAGCTCGTCCATCGTGAACGCGGGCCGCCCGACGGTGCGCGCCAGCCCGAGTGCGTATTGCTGGTGCGCGTTGCCGTGCACGAGCATGCATTCCTGCGCGATGCCCGGCTCATCGAAGATCCGGCGGCGAAACTCGCCTTGCGCGATCCCTTCCACGTGGCGCTGCACCAGCAGCGTGCCGGCCTTGCCGCGCAGCGGCGCGACCAGCGGATCGACCTGGCAGTAGTCCTGGTAGTAGACATCCATCACGCGCAGCGTATCGGCCGCGAAGCGCAGGCTGCCGCTGCCGAGCCATTCGACGACGAAACCCGACGTGCTCCCGGTATCGGCGCGCCAGCGTTCGAGGTGCACGGCGTCGGCGTCGATGCTGTCGTTGACGAACTCCGTGACCGCGCCGACGAAATCCGGCGTGCCGACCGCGCGCAGCGTCGCGCCGAGCGTGTCGGGGCGCACACCGATCAGGTAGTGGCCGCGGGCGGCCGGGTCGGGCTGGAGAAGTCGCATGGTCGGGCGTGGGCGGTCAGGGGACAGCGCGACGTTACGCGAACGATGCACACGCGTCAGCCGGGAATTCACCGGATCAGCCCCACCAATTTCATGCGTTGTCCCCAAAACGATGACAAGGCCGTGCGCGCGACGGCCGGAATTCGCCCGAGCCCCCGCGGCGGGGGGGCATACCGCCGCGAATCGTCTGCCTATAGTGAAAGCACTTCGAAAACCTGATCAACAGAAAGGACAGGCCATGCAGATGCAACCGACGCCCGCCGCCAAGGATTCGACACCGGCGGATTTCGTTCTGACCAACGCGAAGGTCTACACCGTCGATCCGCACAAGCCGTGGGCACAGGCGGTCGCCGTGCGCGACGGCCGGATCGTCGACGTCGGCGATACGGCGGCCGTGCAGGCGTACGTCGGGGCGGACACGAAGGTCGTCGACGCGGCCGGCCGGCTCGTGCTGCCGGGCTTCGTCGAATCGCACTGGCACTTCGAGACGACCGCGTTCGCGTTCCAGGCGTTCGTGAACTACGAGGATCCGCAGAAGGTGCTCGCCGCGCTGCGTGAGTACGTCGAATCGCATCCGGACGAGCCGGCGATCACCGGGATGGGCTGGGTGCAGGCGACCATTCCGCCGGCGCTGCTGCGCAAGGAGACGCTCGACGCGGTCTGCGCGGATCGCCCCGTGTGCCTGCTGTCGACCGATTTCCATTCGATGTGGGTGAACTCGAAGGCGCTGGAGATCGCCGGCATCGATGCCTCGACGCCGCCCGTGCAGGAAGGCGCGAGCTGGTTCGAGAAGGATGCCGTGACCGGCGAGCCGACCGGCCTGATCGTCGACGGCGCCGCGTATTCGTTGCTGATGCAGCGGATCAGCGCGGCCGGCCTGCTGCCGACCGGCATCGACCTGTACCTGAAGTCGATCCCGCCGTGGCAGAAGAAGCTGTGCGCGGCCGGCGTGACGACCGTGTTCGACGCGGGCTTCTTCGATCCGAGCGGCGACCAGTCGCTGCTGTACGAGACGCTGCAGACGATGGAGCGCGCGGGCGACCTGAAGCTGCGGGTCGTGGGCAGCGTCGCGGTGATCGGCGAGATCGACGATCCGGTCGGCACGCTCGTCAAATACCGCGAGCAGTACGATTCGCCGCTCGTGAAGGCGCGCGCGCTGAAGCTGTTCCTCGACGGGACGGAAGCGAACCACACCGCCTACCTGCTCGAACCGTACGCGGACCGCCCCGACACCTGCGGCGCGCCGACGATGCCGGCCGACACGTTCAACCACTACCTGGTCGAAGCCGATCGCGTGAACGCGAACGTGATGGTCCATTGCGTCGGCGACGCGGCCGTGCGGATGGCGCTCGACGGTTTCGACGCGGTCAATCGCACGAACCCGCCGCGCGACCGCCGCCACGTGATCACGCACGCGTTCCTCACGCATCCGGACGACATCCCGCGCTTCCGCCGCGCGGGCGTGATGGCGAACACGCAGTTGCAGTGGGGCGTGGTCGACGCGTACACCGAGCAGTTGCGCGACCACTACGGCCACGAGCGCTGGAGCAACATGTACAAGTTCCGCACGTTCCTCGACGAAGGCGTGA
Organism: Burkholderia sp. Ac-20392; assembly: GCF_017104585.1. Lineage (NCBI taxonomy): Bacteria > Pseudomonadati > Pseudomonadota > Betaproteobacteria > Burkholderiales > Burkholderiaceae > Burkholderia > Burkholderia sp. Ac-20392. The sequence goes on along the minus strand of NZ_JAAGPB010000048.1, from coordinate 27,763 downwards.
CGGTGTCGATCGGCATGGACGGCCTCGCGTGCCAGTGCCGCTGCCAGCACAAGCCGCTCGAGCACATCGAGTCGGGCCACACGCGCCAGCTCGCGGGCGAGCCCGATGCGCCGGTGTTTCCGGACATCGCCGAGCGCCTGAGCATTCCGCAGCTGATCGCCGCGTACACGATCCACGGCGCGTACCAGCTCGGGATGGAGCACGAGGTCGGGTCGCTCACGCCCGGCAAGCGCGCGGATCTCGTCGTGCTGGAACACGACCTGTTCGAGGTAGGCCAGTACGACATCGGCCGCATCGACGTCGCGCTGACGATGATGGACGGCCGTGTCACGCACGTGGGCGAGGACTTCGGCGTGCGCACGGGCGTGCAGGCATCCTGAGCGGTTTTACGCCGACCTGACGAAGCGGCAGCGAAAGCTTTCAAATCGCTTCCGCTTTGGGGCGATCGGGGCATCCGTCCGGAACCGGATACCCCGATTGTGCGGCGTGTCCCCCTATTGGCAGGGCAGACCGGCCAATTTCCTCTGGCTACATTTTTCCGGACCGAAGCACACACCGTTCATCGCGAGCGGATCATGATATCGACGGAGGAAACCATGGCAGGGGATTGGAGCAAGCATCTGGGAACGGCATGCGCGGCGCTCGCGCTGGGCGGCGTCCTGTGGGCCGGCGCGCCGGCGGCGCACGCGGCGGACGTCGTCAACGTGTACAACTGGGGCAACTCGATCGGCAAGGCGACGATCGCGAACTTCGAGAAGGCGACCGGCATCAAGGTGGTCTACCAGGAGTTCGATTCGAACGAGACGCTGCAGGCGAAGCTGCTGTCGGGCACGTCGGGCTATGACGTCGTGGTGCCGTCCGACATCTTCTGGGCGCGGCAGTTGCAGGCGGGCATCTACCGCAAGATCGACAAGAGCCAGGTGCCGAACTACGGGCTGCTCGATCCGGAAATCATGAAGGTGCTCGCGAAGGACGATCCGGGCAACCAGTTCGGCATTCCGTGGACGTGGGGCACCGACGGGCTCGGGATGAACGTCGAGAAGGTGAAGGCCGCGCTCGGCAACGACGCGCCGCTCGACAGCTGGGCGCTGCTGTTCGACCCCAAGTACGCGCAGAAGCTGAAGCACTGCGGCATTTCGGTGCTCGATTCGCCGGTCGATGCGTTCGGGATGGCGTTCGTCTACCTGAAGAAGGATCCGAACACGACGAACCCGGCCGACTACCAGGCCGCGTACGAGCTGCTGAAGACGGTGCGGCCGTACATCACGCAGTTCAATTCGAGCAGCTACATCAACGATCTCGCGGGCGGCGACATCTGCCTCGCGCTCGGCTGGTCGGGCGACGTGAACTCCGCGCGGATCGCGGCCGCTTCCGCGAAGAAGCCGTATCACATCAAGTACGTGATCCCGACCGAGGGCAGCGCGATGTGGTTCGACATGATGGCGGTGCCGAAGGATGCGCCGCATCCGGACGCCGCGCTGAAGTTCGTCAACTTCGTGCTGTCGGAGAAGGAGAGCGCGAACCTGACCAACGACACGTCGTACCCGTCGGCCGTGCCGTCGTCGAAGCATATGGTGCGCGCCGAAGTGACGAGCGATCCGGCCGTGTTCCCGCCCGCCGACGTGATCCGCAAGCTGAGCCTCAGCAAGCCGGTGCCGCCTGAGCTGATGCGTCTGCAGAACCGTCTCTGGACGAAGCTGAAGACCGAGTAAGCCGGCCGCCGCTTCTCCGCACTCCCGCATACCTTTCGCGCGCTCCGCCGCTCATCGCGGCGGGCGGGGGCGCGCTCGTCCCGACGACCACCCACAACATGAAAATCAAACACATGACGGCGCTGTGCCTGCTGGCGTTCGAAGCCGCTTCGGCATTCGCGCACACGCCGCAGGCAACCGACGCGAGCAAGATGAAGGCGCTGGAGGCGCAGGTCACCGCGCTGCAGCAGCAGGTCAACGAGCTGCGCGCGAGCATGCTCGCGGCGAAGCCTGTCGGCGCGGCAACGACGGCCACCGCCGCCTCGGGCGGCGCGAAGATCGGTTCGATCAACACGGCAGCGGCCGCCGCACCGGCCGCGGATGCGGCGCCGGCGTTCACGAACGACGACCTGCAGCAGATGCGCGAGCAGATCGCGAACGCGTCGCTGAAGGTCGACTCGCTGCAGGAAGCCGCGACCACGGGCCCGCTCGCGGGCCTGAGCATCACCGGCTACGTCGATCCCGTGTACCTGTTCAACCGTGCGCAGCGCACGTCCGGCTTCCAGTTCCTGAACCACGATCCGGGCGCGTACGACTACTTCAACAGCACGATCGGCGACGTCTACCTCGACATCAAGAAGACCTTCGGCGTCGGCCCGATGGCGCCGTCGGCGGAAGTCGTGATCCAGCCGAACCGCGGCTTCGGCAACGTGTTCAGCAATTCGCACGGCGGCGTCGGCAACAACATCATCACGCAGGCGGTGGTCACCGTGCCGCTCAGCACGACCCGCACCTTCGAGGTCGGGATGATGCCGAGCCTCGCCGGCTACGAGGTGCAGCCGTCGACGCAGATGCTGACGCTCACGCACGGGCTGCTGTACGACTTCAGCGAGCCGGGCAACCTGATCGGCGTTGGGCTGAAGGGCTCCAATGCGGCGATGACGCGCTTCTGGCAGGTCGTGATCGGCAACGAGGTGCTGCGCACCGCCGGCGCGATCGCGAACGCGGCGAACAACACGACGAAGACCAACTGGACGCCGACGATCACCGCGCGTTTCGACAACGCGACGTCGACCGCGTTCGACTTCGGCATCTCCGGAATGCTCGGCCGGCAGTCGCTGTTCTCGCCGTGCGCGCAGGCGGGCGGCTACGGCTACCAGTGCAACGGTTCGTCGCCGACCGGCCTCTACAAGTACGTGGAAGCCGACGTGACCTATACGCATGACAAGACCCAGGTCAACGCGCAGGTCGACTACGGCGAGCTGCAGAAGGGTGCGTGGAACGGCGGCACCGCGCGCTGGTACGGGATGTCGCTGCTCGGCCATACGAAGTGGACGACGTCGTGGGTCGGCCGCATGGGTGCGACGCTGCGCTTCGACTACCTGAACAACACGTCGAACGGCGGCGGCGGCACCAACATCCAGTACGGGCTCGCGGGCGGCAATCCGTCGGTGAACGGGTCGAGCGGCTTCGGCATCGATCCGGCGTGCTTCCAGGGTTCGTCGACGAACGGCACCGAGTGCAAGGGCGCGCAGCGTTATGCGATCACGGCCGACCTGCTGTTCTATCCGACGCAGCAGATCACCGTGAAGCTCGAATACCGCCACGACGCGGCGAACCATCCGGTGTTCCTGAAGAACAACGGCACGTACGCGCGCAGCAACGACCTGGCCGGGATGCAGTTCATCTATTCGTTCTGATCGTGCTTGCCGTACCGACCGGCGCGTGCGCCGGTCGGGCGGCTGCGCGATGCATCAGGTTCCGGGCCGCGCAGGCCCGGAACGCATTCAACCCAGGAGAGTTGACCTTGAAGCTGCACACCTTCGTGACCGACATCACCGATCCGCGCGAGCGCGGCCGCCTGATCGGCGAGCGCTTCGCGCCGGAGATCCGCGAGACGGTCGCACTTTATCTCGCGTTCTTCCCGAAGCTCGGCATCGCGCCGCAGCGCGCACGGGAGATCGGTGACGCGAGTCTCGCCGCGCTCGGCGCGTGGTGCCCGCGCCTTGCCGCCGAAGTCGAGGCGATCGCCGACGGCGTCGACCTGCCGCGCTGGCAGCTCGCGTGCCTGAACGCACGCACCGAGATTCTCGCGACTGCGCCCGCATCGGCCGAAGGCGAGTGCTCGACGACCGTCTATGCGCCGGCCGGTCCGCATGCGCCGCGCACGCTGCAGACGTGGGACTGGCACGACAGCCTCGCAACGCAGGGGCTGCTGATGCAGTTTGCGACGCCGCACGGCCGCACCGTCAAGCTGTTCTCCGAATTCGGGATGCTGGCGAAGCTCGGTGTGAACAGCGCGGGGCTCGGGCTGCACTTCAACATCCTGCATCACGCGAGCGACAACGACAGCGCCGGCGTGCCCGTGCACGCGATCGCACGACGCCTGCTCGAAGACGCGACGACGGTGCAGGAGGCGATCGAACTCGCGCGCACCGCACGCGTGAGCGCATCGACGGTGCTGACCGTGTTCACGCGGCACGACGCGAACCCGCGCGCGGCGAGCATCGAGCTGAGCCCGTCGGGTGTCGGCGTGGTGGTGCCGCGCCCGGACGGCTGGCTGCTGCATACGAACCACTTCCTCGATCGCGCGCTGAGCGGTGGCGAGTGCATGCCCGACAGCTCGACCACGCGCGAGCGCTTTGCGCACCTGAACGACGTTGTGAGTGGAATGACGAGCGCCGACGTACGCGAGCGCGCGGCGGCGATGTGCGGCGCGGCCGGCGACCAGGCCGTCGTGTGTTTCCATCCGGACCTGTCGATGCCCGACACCGAGCGCTGGGAGACGCTGCTGACCGTCGGCATCGATACCGATGCGTGCGCGCTCGACTACGTGGCGGGCAATCCGCACGACCTCGCGCGTGACGGGGCTCAACGGTTCTGACGCGACGCGCGGCGAGCGGGCAGCGGTAGCGGTAGAGCCGGGCGGCACGCGCGGGCCGCCCGTGCGTTGTCGACGCTTATGCGTCGATGCGCTCGACCTTGCCGACGAGCAGCCCGTACGACAGGCTGCCCGCAAGCGCCATCGCGGCGATGTAGGTGATCGCGCGCGAGAAGTCCGCGCCGTTCACCAGCAGCCCGATCACGATCGGCGTCGCGATCGCGGACAGGTTGCCGATCAGGTTGAACACGCCGCCCGTGAGGCCGAGCAGCCGCGCGGGCGCGAGCCCCGACACGAGCGACCACGTGATCGACGCGAAGCCGTTGCCGAAGAACGCGATCGTCATGAACGCGATCACCCAGCCGGTCGACGTCACGTAGTTTGCGCCGATGATGCAGGTCGAGATCAGCAGCCCGGAGATGATCGGCAGCTTGCGCGCGAAGCCCTGCGATGCGCCGCGACGCATCAGCCAGTCCGACAGCACGCCCGAGCACAGCACGCCGACGAACGCGGCGAGGAACGGCAGCGACGCGAGGAAGCCGGACTTGATGAAATCCATCCCCCTGTACTTCACGAGGTAGGTCGGGAACCACGTGAGGAAGAACCACAGCGTCGAGTTCAGCGCGAACTGGCCGAGATAGATGCCCCACAGCTTGCGCCGGCCGAGCACGACGCCGAGGTCGCGCCACGTCGACGGCGCGCGTTCAGTACGTGCCGCGACGCGGTCCTCGAGATCGACGAGGCCGCCACCGTCGCGGATCAGTGCGATCTCGGCCGCGTTGACGCCGCGAAACGCACGCGGCTCGCGATACACCGCATACCAGATCGCGGCCCACGCGATGCCGGCGAGGCCGGTCGCGACGAACACCATGTGCCAGCCGAGATGCACCTGCAGCCATGCGAGCACCGGCGTGAGGAACGCGAGGCCGACGAACTGGCCCGACGTGTAGCCGCCGATCGCGCTCGCGCGTTCGCGGGTCGGGAACCACGTCGTCACGACGCGGTTGTTGATCGGGTACGCCGGCGCTTCGAGTGCACCGACCGCGAGGCGCAGCACGATCAGCCCGACGAACGAGCCCGCGAAACCGAGCAGCAGCGTCGCGGCCGACCACAGCGCGAGCGCACCGGCATACAGCACGCGCGGCGACACCTTGTCGACGAGCCAGCCGCCCGGGATCTGCATCAGCGCGTAGGTCCAGCCGAATGCGGAGAACACGAGGCCCGCGCGCACCGGATCGATGTTGAGTTCCTTGAACAGCGCGGGCGCGGCGATCGACAGGTTGCTGCGGTCGAGATAGTTGATCACGACGGTGACGAACAGCAATGCGAGGATCAGCAGCCGCTTGCGGCTGGGTGGCGTGGCCTGCGCCGCGGCTGTGCGGGCGGCGGAATCGGATGCGATGCCGGCGCGCACGGGCTGTTGTTCCGGCGGGTTGGCGTGGGTGCGTGACGCGGAATGAGCCACGGTTGTCTCCTGTGTTCTGTGCCCGGCCGTCGCCCGCGAGCGGGGCGGCCGAATCGAATGGCGTTGGGGCGAACGTTAGAGCCGTGGCGGGAAGCGCGTCAACATTTGGACAGGGATCCCTATTAATGGGACATAGCGCGCTCAATATGTGGGAAAGGCGGCGATCGCGCCGCCGACTGCATTAGTTGGCCATCGCTTCCTTCGCACTGACCCAGCCCTGCACAGCACCAGCGTGCGGGTTGCGATACCGCACCTTCAGCCACTGGAAATCGGCGCTCGCGTCGATCAGCTCGACCGTGTCGCCCGCGACGACGTAGCGGCGCGTGGGCGCGTCGGTCATCGCATCGTGCAGCGGCAGGCGCGCCGGGCGCACCTTGAACGTGACGGTGCCGCCGCCGTATGCGTCGGGGCGGCGCGAGACGCGCTTGCCTTGCGCGTCGTAGGTCAGCAGCATCGACGACGGGCCGGAATCGGCGTCGAGCAGGTCGCGCAGGTCGTCCGGTATCGCTTCGCTGGACTGATACAGGTACATCTTGCCGCCGGCATCGAAGCGGTACGCGTCGGTGTACCAGATCGGGCCGCCGCGGCACGAGCTGTACAGCGTGCGTTCCTTCGGCTTCGCGACGACGTTGACCAGGTCGTCGCAGTTGCCATGCGGCATGTTGCTCGCCGGCAGGTGCAGCGGTTCGAACTGCTGGCGTGCAGCGTCGTACAGGTAGATGCCGTAGCTGTCGTTGACCATGCCGAGCGTCGCATGCATGGCGAGATCGCGGTGGCCGTCGAAGTTGTAGTCGTCCGACGAGAGGTGATAGTGGCCTTCCTCGTCGGCGGCGATCACGTCGAGGGTTTGCGTCTTGCCGCTCGGCAGGAAGCGCACGGTGATGTGCTCGCTGTCAGCTCGTTCGACGCGGGCCGTGACGGTGTCGTCGACCTTGAACGTGAGCAGCGGTTTGGCCGCGTGCGCGGTGGGTGCGAGCGATGCGCACGCGGCGAGCAGCAGTGCGGTCGCGGCTAGGCAGGGAAGCGGGGAGCGCGTCATGGGCAGGCGTAAGGGCGAAGGTCGAGGGTGAGCGTGCCGACGGCTGCCTAGCCGCGCGTGCTGTCGTCCTGAAAGCCGTTCTTGCCGACGAAGATCTCCTTCAGCGCGGCGCGCAGCGTGACCGGATCGTACTGGCCGGGCGCGAGATGGATCACGTAGCGCGTCTGGCCGTCGAGACGCGCGGCGAGGGCGGGTTCGATCTCGACGTCGATCGTGTCGTCCGTCAGGCGCACCGACAGATCCTTGACGCGCACGTTGACCTGGTCCCGCACCATCACTTCGATCAGCGCGTCGTCCGGAAAGCGCGACAGCGCGAAGCAATAGTCCTGCTCGGCGTCGTGACAGTAGATGTTGGCGAAGCTTTCGTCGTCGTCGAGATCGGACGTCGCCGCGCCGATGGTGGCGTGAAGTTCCATGAATGTAGGTTCCTGCGTAAGAGACAAGGGGGGAGCGGTTATCGGATTGAATGGAGCGCTGTTGCGTTCGCGGCCGCCGCGCCGGGCGCGACGCCGGCATCGCACGACGCATCGGCATCGCGCGCCTTCAGCCACAGCCCGAATTCGCGCATGACGTCGACAATGGGTCGCAGCCGGTCGCCGTCGGCGGTCAGATCGTACTCGACCCGCACCGGCACTTCCGGATAGACGGTCCGCCGCACGAGCCCGGCGTCTTCGAGTGCGCGCAGGTCGAGCGTGAGCATCCGTTGCGAGATGCCGGGCATGTCGCGCCGCAGGTCGCTGAAGCGCCGCGGCCCGTCGAGCAGATACGACACCAGCAGCAGCCGCCAGCGGCCGCCGAGCAGGCGCATCGCTTCTTCAACGGAACATCCTGTCGCACTCGTTTTCATCGTGCTGAATCCTGGTCGGTAAATTTTTTGTGACTACGGCACAAACGACTGCCGTCTTCTCAGCGTTGCGCCGATGCGAGATATTAGCGCCCGCGTCGCGGCGAATCGATACATGGACAACCCACGAAGGACACGCATGAAGCTCTATCACGCTCCCGGAAGCTGTTCCCAGGCCATCTGCATCGTGCTGCGCGAAGGCGGCATCGACGCGGAGATCATCCAGGTCGACGCGCGCAAGCACGTCATTGAAGACGGGCGCAATTACTACGATGTGACCGAACTCGGCTACGTGCCGCTGCTCGAACTCGACGACGGCACGCTGCTGCGCGAAGGGCCGGTGATCGCGCAGTATCTCGCGGATCTGTGTCCGCAAGCCGAACTCGCGCCCGCGTACGGCACGCTCGACCGTTATCGGCTGATGGAGTGGCTGAACTTTCTCACGGCGGAAATCCACAAGGGTTTCATTCCGCTGCTGTACGCGGTGCAGGCGGGGAAATACGTCGACCCGGCGAGAACGAAGCTCGACAGCCGCTTTGCGTGGATCGACCGTCAGCTCGACGGTCACGCGTTCCTGACGGGCGACACGTTCACGGTCGCCGATGCGTACCTGTTCGCGCTGACGGGCTGGGGCAAGGCCGAGTGGCTGCGGTCGGTGTACCACGCGGATATCGACCTGACCCGGTATGCGCATCTGCGTGCGTGGTACGAGCGGGTGCGGGCGCGGCCGGCGGTGCAGCAGGTGCTGCAGGCCGACGCGCGACCGAACGCATCCTGACGTGTTCAACGCGCCAGCGTCAGGAACAGATACCCCGCATAACCCGCGCCGTTCGCCAGCAACGCCCAGATCGCGAGCCCGCGTGCGCGTGCATTGAAGCGCAGCCATGCCGCCGCCGCGAGCGTGATGATCACGCCGGTCAGCACTTCGGGGCGCGGCTCCCACGGCGTCAGCATGATGCCGATCGCGGGCAGCAGCGTGCCCTGGAACACCATCGCGCCGGTGATGTTGCCGAACGCGAGGGTGTCCTTCTTGCGGCGGATCCACAGCACGCTGTTGACCTTCTCCGGCAATTCCGTCGCGATCGGCACGATGATCAGCGACAGCAGCAGCGCCGATACGCCGAGCACGTGCGACACGCCTTCCACCCCGTGAATGAAGCCCTTCGCGCCGCCGACCAACAGCGCGACGCCGATGAGCAGTTGCAGCGCGATCGTCGCGAGGTTGGTCGGCATACCCAGGCGTGACAGGAACATCTTGTGCGGCGCCTCGGTGCCATGCCCGGCATCGACGAGCTGGTTCGATGCGCGGAACGTCATCACGACATACATCACGTAGATGCCGACCAGCATCGCCGCGAGCAGCGCGCGCACGGCCCAGTTGTGATGCGGGACGAACATCGCGGCGGTGGCCAGCGAGAACGCGGCGAGGAAGTAGTTCATGTCGCGCACGAAGCCCGTGCGTTCGGGCGCGATCGTGCCGCGCAGCCCGCGCGAGCGGATCACGGCGAGCGTCATCAGGAAGGTGGTGAGCGTCGCGAGCATCAGCGGCGCGCCGAGAATCGCGCCGACGCCGATCTCCTCGTTCACGGCCTGGTTTGCCGTGCCGCCGGCGAGCGCGAGCAGTGGCACCATCGTTTCGGGCAACGCGGTGCCGACGGCGGCGAACAGCGAACCGGTGACGCCTTCGGAAATCTTCAGGCGTTCGCCGAGATGTTCGAGCGCATTGGTGAAGACCTCGGCGGCGACGAGGATGACGAGCAGCATGAACGCCAGTTCGACAAACATGAAAGTCATGCGGCACCTCCGCAGGCATGCGCGCGGACGGCGGCGAAACGCGGGGAGAGGGCGATGGGGAACATGGGGACTCCGTGGTCGGACGCTGACGAACCATGGCGCATCCGACGACGTCCGACCAGGAACGACGCGATGCGCCCATGGTCTCGCCAAGCCGATCAGGCTGATCGTGCCACGGCCGCAGGCCGAGTGTGTTGACACGATCGCTTTCCGGGGACGGAAAGCAGGCTACTCCCCAAAGACGAAGGGCAGTCTAGCCGAGCGGAATGCTTTCGGCAAGCCTTCATCTGAAACTCCCGGCAGAACCCGTCGCTGTAGTACACGCGCATCTCGTCGGTAACGTGCTGCAGTTGCCCTTTGAGGGCCGACAGGCTAACCATGCCTGAGCGACGGGCGGGGAATAACAATCTGCGACGGTATTGATGGACGCTTGGCGACCATCTTCGTGTGACTGGAGTGCGATTCTGCCAAGGACGTTCGTGGAGGGGGGCGATACACGTACCACTGCGACTCGTCGACGCGAATCTGCTCACTCCATGTGCCGGCCACTCATGGATGCCGACACGGTCGCCAAAATGGATAGACAAGGGGCTGCGGAACTCGTGGACGCGATGTTGGACTGTCTGGCGACGAAACCTTCCGTAACAGTCGTGCCGCCGGAAGACTGCCCGTGCCGCTACGACCTGCGTGGGTTTGGCTTGATCTGGCAAGTCGTCTTCATTATTGCCGTTGGAATTGCCGGGGTTTTGATTACGCTGAGACCGGTTCTCTCGCGAATCGCTATTCAAACGGTATGCCCGACGTCAAAAAAGTCCCGTATTACCAGCTGGTCTTCGCCGTTGTCGGCATATGCCTGGTTGTCGCAATTGCATGGATGTTCCTGCCAGCCGACGCGAGGAACGCGATCACGCTTTTCTCGCTCAAGAATGCGAAGGGCATGATCTTCACCATCACGTCGATCATCGTCGTGCTCTACGTCTGTCGGCTTGTCAGAAATATCGACCATTTCAGCCGAACGAAGCGCACAGGACTGGCGATCGTCGCGCTGGGCTTCCTGGCACTTTTCCATCTCGTCAATTTTCGCGGGATCACGACCGACGACACCGATTGCCAGCGATTCAACTACAACGCCAAGCTGAACGGCGGCATCAAGCAGATCGATGGCACAACCTATCTCGTCGACATCTGCGGCAGTGGCCGCAGCAGCAATGGCCATTTTGCGGACCAGCACGAGCAGGTCAAAATCGTCGTGGCCGATGTGCACGGGTCGACCCTCGCGACACGGCTATTTTTCGTCTTTTGGGGCGGCCGGCCCGGCAACGATCCGATCGAAATCCACGACGGCAAGCTGACCTACTTTGACGCATCGGATGCGTACGACAGCACGCGGACGATCTCGATGCCGCCTACCATGATGGATTGGGTCGCGGCGAGAATTCCGCTTTCGCTGCGCTGATCCGAGCGCTGAAACACATCGTCGTCTCTGCGCGACATGTCGGCCCGGACCACATGAGTGCGATCGTGTCAGTCGAGCCTGCCGTCACGCCGATGCGGATCGCTAGGCGAACGGCTTACCCTTCGGCATCGCGCGGAAAATACAGCGCAAACGTCGTGCGCCCGTCGCAGCTTACGACCTCGACCTTGCCGCGATGCAGCTCCATGATCGACTTGACGATCGCGAGCCCGAGCCCCGCATTGCGCGCCGCGCCGTGCCGCGACGAATCGATGCGGTAGAAGCGCTCGAAGATCTTGTCGACCTGTTCGGGCGGAATCGCGGCGCCGCGATTCGTGACTTCGACGACCGCATACCCGGCTCGCGCGGAAACCGCCAGCTCGATCGTCGACGCGGCTTCCGCATGTTCGAGCGCATTCGACGCGAGGTTACTGACGGCGCGCCGGAACAGCGTCGCATCGGCGACGACCGGCGCTTCGCCATGCACGTCGATGCGCACGCCGGCTTCGTCGGCCAGCGCCTGGAAATACGACGCGAGCCGGCGCAGCTCGCTGCCCGCGTCGAGCTCGACGGTTTTCAGGTGCTGTCGCGCATTGTCGGTGCGCGCGAGAAACAGCATGTTCTCGATCATCCGCTGCAGCCGTTCGCATTCCTCGATGTTCGAATCGATCAGCGCTTCGTATTCCTCGGTCGTGCGTGCGCGCGACAGCGTGACCTGCGACGAGCTGATCACGTTGGCCAGCGGCGTGCGCATGTCGTGCGCGAGATCCGACGAGAATTGGGACAGCCGCACGAACGCGCGTTCGAGGCGGTCGAGCATCCGGTTGACCGACTTTGCAAGCTCATGCAACTCGACCGGGCCGCCGCGCGCGTCGAGCCGCGCGTTCAGGTTGTGCGCCTCGATGCGCGATGTCTGCCGGCCGAGGCTCTCGACCGGGCGCAGGCCGCGCGACGCGACCGCGTAGCCCAGCGCGCCGACCAGCAGCGCGCCCACGGCCGCCGCGAGCCAGATGTCGACACGGTAGCTTTCGAGCAGCGACTGGCGATCGGTCGCCGTGCGCGCCAGCGCGACCTGGATCGCATCGCCGGACGGCAGCGTGGCACGTGCGTACACGCAACGCGACGTGCCGATGCCGGGCGGCGAACACGTGAACGGGCCTCTGGCTTCGCCGGCCGGATGCGGCGCCGAGATGACCGAGGCCAACGTATTGCCGGCTTCGTCGGAATGCTCGACGAGCGCGCGGTTCTGCGCATCGTAGATGCCGAGATACACGCCCGGGTGCGACAGCAGCACCTCATGAAACACGGCAGGATCGGCCCGCAGCGCGGCGATCGATCCGCTCGCGTGCGCGAGCTGCAGGAACTGGTTGAGCTTGCCGGAGATCTCGATGTCGTCGCGTCGCGTGAGTTCGGCGGACAGCGAGCGATACAGGTACGCACCGGTCAACGCAAACACGAGCGCGGCGACGACGGCGAACGCAAGCGTCAGCCGCCGCAGCAGCGAATACGAGCCGGGGTGGCGCGTCACGAACGATCCTCGAGCACGTAGCCCATTCCGCGGATCGTGTGGATCAGCTTCTTCTCATGAGCGTTGTCGATCTTCGCGCGCAGGCGCTTGATCGCCGCATCGACGACGTTCGTGTCGCTGTCGAAATTCATGTCCCAGATCTGCGACGTGATGAAGGTGCGCGTCAGCACTTCGCCCTCGCGCTCGGCGAGCAGTTGCAGCAATGCGAATTCCTGTGCGGTCAGGTCGATGCGGGTGTCGGCACGCCGCACGCGGCGGCGGATCAGGTCGACTTCGAGATCGGCGACATGCAGGATGTCGCGCACGTTGCGTGGCGCGCGTCGCAGCAGCGAGCGGATGCGTGCCAGGAACTCGGCATACGCGAACGGCTTGAGCAGGTAGTCGTCGGCGCCCAGTTCGAGCCCGGCGACCTTGTCCTCGATCGCCTCGCGCGCCGTGAGCAGCAGCACGGGCGTCTGCTTCTGCGCGCGCAGCCGCTTCAGCACCTCGAAACCATCCATTTCCGGCAGCATCACGTCGAGCACGACGAGATCGAAATCCTCGTGCAGCGCGAGGAACAGCCCGTCCTTGCCGTTCTCCGCGACGTCGACCGTGTAGCTCGCCTCCATCAGCCCTTTCCGGAGGTACGACGCCATCTTGGGTTCGTCTTCGACTATCAGTATCCGCATGGTGAGGCAGGCCGTCCGTGATTCATCCTTGATTCCAGCCGGTCAGTGTAACGCGTGAGCTTACGGCGCCGTGCGTGCGCGAACGATGATCGCCGGATGACGGAATTATCATGAAGCGTGTGCGTTGCGTCGCCTGCGTTTCATGAAAATTCCGTCATGTTTCGGCCATGTCGTCGTCACCGCGGCGGCGATAAGCTGCGGCCGTCTTGTCCCCGGAGCGCGCCGTCGCGGCGCCGCACCGGCCCATCCGGTCGTTGCCTGCCTGATTCCGCATCCATGTCGTACTGGCGCAAATTCCTCCTCGTCGTGCTGCTGGCGCTGAGCCTGCCGATCCAGTCGTTCGCGGCTGTGTCGATGGCATGCGCAGGCACGGGCGCGGTCGTTGCCATGCCGCACGCGGAGGACGGGGCAAGCGCTGTCGAGGCAATGCCACATGCAATGCCGGGCGCGCAGGGTGGCCAGCATGAGCGTCAGCACGAACACGCCGATCATGCGCGACATGCACAGCCGTGCTCCGCATGCGGGTCCTGTTGCCTGGGCAACAGCATGGCGGATCTCCCCGCGATGTCCGTTGCGCCGGGTATCGGTATCGCGCTCGTCTCTTTCGCGCCGACGCCCGTCGTCGTGTCGTTCCTGACCGGCGGCATCGACCGGCCGCCGCGCCGGCTTCTCGTCTAGCCCCTGCCCGCGGCCCCGACCGGCCGCGCTCCGCAATCCGCTCCGGCGGCGGCGTTACGCCCGCCGGACGACTCACGACGAGACCCACTCATGCGATTGATTACTGCGGCGCTGCTTGGCGCGGCGGCCCTCGTGCCGTCGCTCGCGCCTGCGCAAACCCCGCTGCCCGATCCGGCGGACGCCACTGCGGCGGTGCCGGATGCCACCGTGACGTCCGTGTTCGACGGCTACCGGCCGTATCGGGACGACGAATTCCCGGGCTGGAAACAACTGAACCGGGACGTGATGGAGCGGCCCGCGAAAGGGCGTACGACCGGCGGCGCGCCCGGAAGCGGCGCCGCGCATTCGAAGCACGGAGGCGCCGCGCAATGACGATGCTTGCGATATCGCCGAGGATCGGTGCGGCAGCCGTCGTGCTGGCCTTTCTCGCCGGCTGCACGACGTTCTCGAAGGATGGCGGATTCGACGCGGTGTCGTCCGCCGCGTCGGAACGCATCGGCAAAGACGCAGTCGTGGTCAAGACCGACGCCGACCGCGAAGCCGTCGACAGGCGCACGAAGGAACTGCTGGCCAGGCCGCTGTCGATGGACGATGCGGTGCAAGTCGCGCTGCTGAACAACCGTGGCCTGCAGGCGTCGTACGCGGAACTGGGGTTGTCGGAAGCCGATCTCGTCCAGGCCGGCCGGCTGCCGAACCCGCGCTTCGCGTTCAGCCGAACCCGCGCCGGCGACGGCGAGCTGACGCTCGGCCGCACGTTCTCGGCGAACGTGTTCGCGCTGCTGACGATGCCGCTCGCGACGAACATCGAGCGCCGCCGCTTCGAGCAGACCAAGCTCGAAACCGCCGACGCGATGCTGAAGGTGGCGGCCGACGCGCGCCGCGCATACGTCGAGGCCGTCGCCGCCGAGCAGGCTGCGAACTATGCGCAACAGGTGCGCGATGCCGGGAGCGCGGCCGCCGAACTCGCGCTGCGCATGCGGCAGGCCGGCAACTTCAGCCGTCTCGATTACGCCCGCGAGCAGGCGTTCCACGCCGATGCGGTTGCGCAGCACGCGAAGGCGCGCCAGCAGGCCGTGGCCGCGCGCGAGAAGCTCACGCGCGCGATGGGGCTGTGGGGCGAACGCACGCGGTACGCGCTGCCTGAGCGCTTGCCCGACCTGCCGAAGGCGCGGCCGAACCTGCCCGATCTCGAGCGGTTCGCGATGAGCAACCGCTTCGACATCCAGGCCGCGAAACTGCAGACGCAGGGCGTCGCGTCGTCGCTCGGCCTGAGCAAGGCCACGCGCTTCGTCAATGCGGTCGATCTCGGCTACGTGAACAACTACGAGACCGGCAAGGGGCACGAGCATGGCTACGAGATCAGCGTCGAGATTCCGCTGTTCGACTGGGGCGGCGCGAAGGTCGCGCGGGCCGAGGCCGTCTACATGCAGTCGGCGAACCGGCTCGCGAAAACGGCCATCGATGCACGCTCCGAAGTGCGCGAATCGTATGCGGCGTACGTGACGAGCTACGACGTCGCGACGCACTATCGCGACGAAGTCGTGCCGCTGCGCAAGACGATCTCCGACGAACTGCTGCTGCGCTACAACGGGATGCTCGCGAGCGTGTTCGAGCTGCTGACCGATGCGCGCGAACAGGTGGGCGCGGTCAACGGCTACATCGATGCGCTGAAGGATTACTGGCTCGCCGAAACCGATCTGCAGATGGCCGTCGGGGGCCGGCTGCCGACCGAGGGCGCCACGCCGCGCTCAACGCAATCCGTCGAACCCGCATCCACTTCAAACACCGCCGCTGCGCCGCAGCCGGCATCTACCCCCGCGGCGCAACCGATGCCCGCGACGCAAACGCATCCGGAAGGTCATTGACATGGTGTCCCGTCGACAATTTCTCAGCGGCTCGGGCGCCGCGCTGCTGGGCGCCGCGATGGTCAGCAAGGCCGGCGCCGCGTCGCTGCCCGAAGCGCCCACGATGGCGAAAGCCGCCACGCAGCCGCCGCTCGTGCCGCCGAACGGCCGCCCGTACACGCCCGTCGCGACGCTGAACGGCTGGACGCTGCCGTGGCGGATGAAGAACGGCTGGAAGGAGTTTCACCTGACGGCCGAGCCCGTCGTGCGCGAGATGGCGCCCGGCATGAACGCGCACCTGTGGGGCTACAACGGCCAGTCGCCGGGCCCGACGATCGAGGCCGTCGAAGGCGACAAGGTGCGCATCTTCGTGACCAACCGGCTGCCCGAGCACACGACGATCCACTGGCACGGGTTGCGGCTGCCGAACGGGATGGACGGCGTCGGCGGCCTCACGCAGCCGCATATCCCGCCCGGCAAGACCTTCGTCTACGAGTTCCAGCTCGAATCGCACGGCACGTTCATGTATCACCCGCACGCCGACGAGATGGTGCAGATGGCGATGGGGATGATGGGCATGTTCATCGTGCACCCGAAGGACCGCGGCACGATGCCGGTCGATCGCGACTTCGTGTTCCTGCTCGCCGCGTACGACATCGATCCGGGCAGCTACACGCCGCGCGTGAACGAGATGACGGACTTCAACATGTGGACCTTCAACTCGCGCGTGTTCCCGGGCATCGATCCGCTGCCGGTGCGCGCGGGCGACCGCGTGCGGATCCGGTTCGGCAACCTGACGATGACGAACCACCCGATCCACCTGCACGGCTACAGCTTCGAAGTCGCGGGCACCGACGGCGGCTGGATTCCGCCGGCCGCACGCTGGCCGGAAGTGACGGCCGATGTCGCGGTGGGCCAGATGCGCGCGATCGAGTTCACCGCCGATCGTCCGGGCGACTGGGCGTTCCATTGCCACAAGTCGCATCACACGATGAATGCGATGGGCCACCAGGTGCCGAACCTGATCGGCGTGCCGCAGAAGGATCTCGCGAAGCGCATCGGCAAGCTCGTGCCCGACTACATGGCGATGGGCAGCACGGGCGGCGCGATGGGCGGCATGGAGATGCCGCTGCCCGACAACACGCTGCCGATGATGACGGGCACGGGCCCGTTCGGGCCGCTGGAGATGGGCGGCATGTTCACGGTCTGCAAGGTGCGGCAGGGGCTCGGCCGCAACGACTATCGCGATCCGGGCTGGTTCCGGCATCCGAAGGGCACCGTCGCGTACGAGTACACCGGCGAACTGCCGGACGGCTGAGCAGCAGCATGCGGCGGCTGCGCACAGGCGGCCGCCGGTTTCATTTCATTCACTGGGGAGTCGACACGATGAAGAAGGGACTGGTTTCGATGGCAATCGGGTGTGCGCTGGCGTTTTCCGGCGCGTCGTACGCGGCCGGCGACATGGCCGGCATGGACATGAGCGGCGGCGCGCAGCAGGAAGGCGCGGCGAAAGAGGGCATGTCGCACGGCGAAATCCGCAAGGTCGACACGGCCGCCGGCAAGCTGACGATCAAGCACGGCCCGCTGGAAAACCTCGGGATGGACGCGATGACGATGGTGTTCAAGGTGAAGGACCCGGCGATGCTGTCGCAGGTGAAAGCCGGCGACAAGATCGATTTCGTCGCGCAAGACGTGGACGGCGCGCTGACCGTCGTCGAGCTGAAGAAGCCGTAACGCGGAGCGTGAGCATGAAGATCCCGAACCTCACGCGGCTGGCCGCGATCGTTGCGACCGGCGCGATCGTCTCGGTCGCACCGATCGCGGCATCCGCGCACGGCAAGCTGGAAAGCGCCGCACCCGCGACGGGCAGCACGGTCGACACCGCGCCCGACACGTTGCGGCTCACCTTCAACGAAGACCTCGAACCGGCGTTCAGCTTGGTGAAGGTGTCGGACGCGAACGGCAACGCCGTCACGCAGGAAAAGGCGAAGGTCGATGCGACGAACCCGCGCGTGATGACCGTCGCGCTGCCGAAGCTCGCGCCTGGCGCATACACGGTGCAGTGGGCGGCGATGACGGCCGACGCACATCGCACGAAGGGCACCTACACGTTCCGGGTGAAAGGGTGAACGACGGCGTCATCGGTCTCCTGCGGCTCGTGTCGGTGGCGATCCAGAACGCCGGGTTTGCCGTCGTCGTCGGCGCGCTGCTCGGCAGCCACTGGCTCGCGCGCGGCGCGTCGGCGTGGCAGCACGGGATCGGGCGGCGGCTCGTCGCGACGCTGCGCAGCGCGTCCGTCGTCTCGCTGGTCGCGAGCATCATCGCGTTCTGGGCGCATTGCGCGCTGATGAGCGAGGTGTCGTTGCTCGAAGCGGGGCCGGCCGTCTGCTCGATGCTCGCGGGTACCGGGTTCGGTCATGCGTGGCTGGCCGGTGCGGCGTTCATGCTCGTCGTCGTGGTGTTGTCGTTCGTCAGGCGCGCGAACGCGTCGCGCTTGCCGTTCGCGATGTGGGCCGCGCTCGCCTGCGTTGCGCTCGCGCGCAGCAACGGCGGGCATCCTGTGGATACCGGCGTGTTCAGCGTGCCGGTGTGGATCGACTGGCTGCATCTGCTGGCGATCAGCGCGTGGGTCGGGCTCGTGCTCGTGACGGCATTCGGCGTGATGCCGAGGCTTGCCGCGATGCCCGCGAGCGAACGCATGACCGGCGCATCGTTCGTGCAGTCGCTTTCCGATGCGTCGACCTACGCATTGATCGTGCTGTTCGCGACCGGCGCGTACAACGGCTGGCGCGGCGTCGATACGCCCGCCAACCTGCTCGCGTCGACGTACGGGCAGATCCTGCTGCTGAAGCTCGCGCTCGTGCTGATCGCGGCGGCGCTCGGCGGGCACAACCGCTTCTTCGGGATGCCGAATCTGTTGGCCGCGCTGAAGAATCCGGCTGCCGCGATGCCGGCCGGTTCGTTGAAACGGTTCGGCACGGTGTTGCGGATCGAGGCGGCGGTGCTCGGCGGCGTGTTGATGGTCGCGGCCGTGCTCGTGTCGAGCGCGCTGCCGGGCACGGTGTAGCGCGGCGCCGCGACTCGGCGGCGGCGAGGTCACGCGGGGCAATCGTCACGGCATGACCGTTTTTCGTCAGACGATTTCCCCGCTTTTTCAGGCGTAAACGCACGGTCGATGGCGATCGCAGCGTGATAACGACAATTACATCAACCTGTCTTTCGATTACCAAAAACTGTCATTGAGCGCCGCTAAGCTTTCGCCACCCTCACAACCGGGATTCCCCGTCATGCGCTCGACAATCCGCCTCATTACCCCGCTATTGCTGCTCCCGACGCTCGCCGCGCCGGTTTTCGCCGCCACTGCCGCGCCCGTCAGCCCGAACTGCGGCGGCAGCACGACGCCGATCGCCGATATCCAGGGGCCGGGCGCGCCGTCGCCGCTCGCCGGCCAGAACGTGTCGATCGAAGCCGTCGTCACCGCCGATTTCGGCGGCACGGACGGCTTCGGCGGCTTCTTCGTCCAGCAGGCCGACGCGCAGCGCCGCAACCAGCCGGGTGTGTCCGAAGGCCTGTTCGTCTATGCGCCGAAGGTGCGTGCGAAAGCCGGCGACCTCGTGCACGTGACGGGCAAGGTCGAAGAGAAGTACGGCCAGACGCAGCTCACGCAGTCGGGTGCGATCGCGGTGTGCGCGAACAACCAGACCGTCACGCCCGCGACGCTTACGCTGCCGGTCGACAGCCCGAACGCGTTCGCCGCGTATGAAGGGATGCTCGTGCGCCTGCCGCAGACGCTGAACGTCACCGACAACTACGAGCTCGGCCGCTACGGCAGCGTGATGCTCAGCAACGGCCGCCTGCGCACGCCGACGAGCGTCGTGCCGCCCGCCCAGGCGCAGACGCAGATCGATGCAAACGCACGCAATCGCCTGGTTCTCGACGACGGCTCGAACAAGCAGAACCCCGCCACGGTGCCGTACCCGGCGCCGGGCCTGTCGGCCGCGAACACGCTGCGCGCGGGCTACACGGTGCGCGACATCGAAGGCGTGCTCGAAGTGCGTTACGGCGCATGGCGCGTGCAGCCGCTGCCGGGCGCGGCCGTGCCGGCATTCGAGGCGCGCACGAACCCGCGCACCAACGCACCCGCGCGCGATCCGAAATCGAACCTGCGCGTCGCGTCGTTCAACGTGCTGAACTACTTCAACGGCAACGGTCTCGGCGGCGGCTTCGACGATCCGAACAACCGCGGCGCGAAGAACTTCCAGGAATTCCAGCGCCAGGAAGCGAAGATCGTCAGCGCGCTGAAGGCGATCGACGCCGACGTGATCGGCCTGATGGAAATCCAGAACAACGGCTACGGCGAACTGAGCGCGGTGCGCCAGCTCGCGGCGAAGCTCGGCAACAACTGGCGCGTCGTCGATCCGGGCGTGTCGCGCCTCGGCGGCGATGCGATCACGGTCGCGATGATCTACGACAGCCGCAAGGTCGAACCGGTCGGCCGTGCGGCCACGCTCGCGATCGACGACAAGAACCGCCAGCCGCTCGCACAGTCGTTCCGGCTGATCAACGGCAACAAGCAGTCGCTGACGGTGGCCGTGAACCACCTGAAGTCGAAGAACTGCCCGGACGCCGCGAACGACGATCTCGACCAGGGCGACGGCCAGGGCTGCTGGAACCCGACGCGCACGCGCGCCGCGGCGAAGGTGGCCGACTGGCTCGCCGGCAATCCGACGGGCGTCGCAGGCCAGGGCGTGCTGCTGATCGGCGACTTCAACAGCTACACGTACGAAGACCCGATCCGCACGCTCGAATCGCGCGGCTACCGCAACCTCGTCGCGCGCTGGATCGGCGCGAATGCGTACAGCTACGTGTACAACGGCGAAGCCGGCTATCTCGATCACGCGCTCGCGACGCTGCCGCTCGCATCGCACGTGAAGGCCGTGCACGAATGGCACATCAACGCGGACGAGCCGCTCGCGCTGCAGTACACGCTCGCGTACAAGTCGGCGGAGCAGCAGAAGACGTTCTACGCGCCGGATGCGTATCGCTCGTCGGATCACGATCCGGTGCTGATCGATATCGCGCTGCCGGGTGGCGGGAAGTAATGGCGAATTGAACGCGGAAGAAGCGCGGCGTGCGGCGAGGCTGCACGCCGCGCTTCATTTCGACCACGCAAGCCGGTCGGGGCGCGGGTAAATAATTCCGCCGAATTTTTCGGAAATTAGTGAAATCGGTATTTTATGGATGGCGTGATGCGGATAAGCGCATCGATTGAAGAATGGTTGAAGTGACTTGAATCATTGGATGGCGGACTATGCATGCCGTCACGCTGAATTAATCGATCGCGGATAATTAAAATGAAAGAAAAATCCCGGCGATCTGAAGGCTTTCGAGGCGCTTCATTAATACGGGAAAGGATTCAAGGTCACTCCGGAAAGGCGCGGGATTCGGCGGATTATTGCCGGCAAAGCGCGCAATGCGTGAATAATCCCGCTTTCTTTCAATTGTCAGACACTGTCCGCCGTTAGCATCATTGCGGGATTTTTAATATCCGAATGATCTTTGACAACGCGGCGCAGCACCGCCTATTTTTGTGTTGTCGTAAATTTGGGTCATATAAAAGTTGTCCAAACTGCAGGGGGCGTCCGAGCACCATTCTCGCCAGCAGTTTGCTGTGTCTGTATCAAGTTCAGTCTCTTAGAAGTCCAATCCCCAACCGCCGACTGCCGACCGTGCAACGCGAGTGGCGGGTCGGTCTGCGCGTTTCGCAGGCGTTGGCGGCCTTTGTGAAGCGGTATCCGAATCAAAGGACAGAGATGAAACCAGACAGGAGCTGTACCGGCAGCCGCCGTGGCCGTCACGGCCGGTTGGCCGGGCTAGGTGCATTGACCGTCATGACGCTGGCGCTCGCGGCATGCGGCGGCGACGATTCGTCGTCCGTCGGTGCGTCGAGCCTCGCGCAGGCCACCGCCAGCCAGCAGGCCAGCGCGCAACAGGCGGCCGGGCAGACGCCGGCCAACCAGCCGTACGTCGACCCGGTCGCGTATTCGATGAATGCGACCGACGGCCTTGCCCCCGGGCAGGTGTCCGAGAAAACGGCCGTCATGCATTACCAGTGGAAGAACGGCGGCACGACCGTCAACTACACGACGACCACCGGCCACCTGACCGCGCAGGACGCGAGCGGCAATGCGGAAGCGTCGATGTCGTACGTCGCGTACACCGCGCCGAGCACGAACGGCAAGCCGCGCCCCGTCACGTTCGTCTATAACGGCGGCCCCGGCTCGTCGTCGATCTGGCTGCGGCTCGGCTCGTTCGCGCCGACCCGCGTGGCCACGCCCGATCCGCTGTTCGGCAGCAACTGGCCGAACTATCCGCTCGTCGACAACGCAGAAAGCCTGATCGACACCACCGACCTCGTGTTCATCGACCCGCCCGGCACCGGGCTGTCGGAAGCCGTGTTGCCGAACACCAACCAGAAGTACTGGGGTTCCGATGCGGACGTGAACATCATGCGCGACTTCATCCAGCGCTACCTGAACGTCAACAGCCGCAGCACGTCGCCGATCTACCTGTACGGCGAATCGTACGGCACGCCGCGTACCGACATGCTGGCGCTCGCGCTCGAATCGGCCGGCGTGCACCTGACGGGCATCGTGCTGCAGTCGTCGATCCTGAACTACTTCGCGGATGCGGTGGAAGCCGTGGCGATCACGCAGTCGACGGAGGGGCTGCTGCTCGAAACCGATACCGTGGCCGGTTACCTGCCGGGCTATGCGGCGGTCGCGGCGTACTTCAACCAGGTTTCGCCGGCACCGGTGAACCAGGATCTGTACGCATTCCAGACGGAACTGTTCACGACGCTGATCTACAACCAGCTGCAGAAGTATTCGCAGTCGTGGGTGTTGAGCCAGCTCGGCATTCCGGATGCGCTCGGCACGCCGGTGTTCCCGAGCGATGCGACGCTGAAGCTGTGGTCGATTCCGTCGAGCCTCACGCAACAGGCGCTGCGCGGCTACTTCAACGCGAATCCGTTCGGCACGAGCCTGCTGCCCGGGACGACGATCGGCCGGTATGACGGACGCGTGTCGTTGCCGAACTCGGATCCGCGTCTGCAGAACGACGGCGACCCGTCCGACATCCTGATTTCGCAGCCGTTCACGAACGCGCTCGCGACGCAGATGCCGGATTACCTCGGCTACACCGCACCGAACGCGACGTACCTGCCGTTGAACGACAACATCATCGGCGTCTGGGACTTCACGCACGACGGCCAGCCGATGCCCGACACGATCCCCGATCTGCTCGGCGCGCTGCAGCTCAACCCGAAGCTTCGCGTGCTCGCGGAGAATGGCTACCACGATCTCGCGACGCCGTTCTTCAACACCGAGAAGCAACTCGCGCGGCTGCAGACGGTGAAGGGCTTCAATCCGAAGCTGCAGGTGAACTTCTTCCAGGGCGGCCACATGATCTACCTGGACGACGTCGCCCGTCCGCAGATGAAGCGGGACCTGAAGACGTTCTACAAGGGTGCGCGGATTCCGACGGCGCTGACGCTGCACACGCTGCCGCCGCCGTGGCCGGATGAAAACCCGCCGAGCGTACCGACCGGCAGCGTCCCCGGCGCAACCGCCGCGACGACGCTGGCGGCGGCTCCCTGAGCGGCCCTGAGCGACGGACTCCTTGTCAAAGGAACCCTCTATTCATCCATTGAATGCGAGTGATCATGTCCCTAATCAATTTGATGCGGCGTATGTCTCCGTTGATCGTCCTCGGTGCCGTGATGAGCAGTGCCTACGCGTTGCCGCCGCAGGCGGTGGCGCCGGTGAAGCTGCCGCACGGCGGGCGCGGTGTCGACGGTCCGTTCTTTCCCGCCACGAAAGCGGCGCCGGTGTTGCCGTCGACCGGCGCGACGCTGCAGCAGCAGGCGCAGCAGCGTGTCGATGCGAGGCTCGGCGCCAATACGGTGCTGAGCAACGGCGCGGCGGTGACGAAGGCGCAGGCGCAGAGCAGTGGCCTGGGTTTCGTGTCGAAGCACTTCGACGAGATCGATGCGAAGCACACCGGCCGCGTGACGATGAGCGATGTGCGGCAGTTCATCCAGCAGCGGCAGGTGCAGGCGCAGCAGGAACAGCAGGACGAGTGACGTAGCAGGCAGGGCGGCGGCCGGGGCGGACTCCTTCGCACCGGCCGCCGGAAGGTGAACGACAGGGCGAGCGACAGGCGCTAGATGGCCTGGCGCGCGTAGCGCTTCGCGGTGGCGGACGGCAGTTCGCCGAACATCGCGCGATAGTCCTGTGCAAAACTGCTCAGGTGCCAGAAGCCCCATTTGGTGGCCGCGGAAGTCACCGAGTCGCCGAGCCGCAGCTCGCGGCGCACGTGATTCAGCCGCACGGCCCGCAGGTAGGCGATCGGGTTCAGGTTCAACGTGTCCTGGAACGCGTATTGCGCGGTACGCCGGCTGACGCCGAGCTCCACGCACAGCTCGGCGATCGACAGCGGGCAGGTCGATGCATCCTGCAGCCGCTCCCGCACCGCATTGACCAGCGACCAGTATTTCGTCGGGCGCACGATCTGTGCGCCGGCGTCCGGCGTGGCGGCCGTCATCACTTCCGAGATCGCGTACAGCACGGTGCGCTCGAGCAGTTCGATCCTGTCGTGCGTCGTCACGTCGTCGATGCGCGTGGTTTTTGCCGCGGCGGCGAGCGTCTGGCGCAGCAGGTCGCGCAGATGGTCGGCCACATAGGTCGCCATCGGGATCACCGGTGAATGGGTTCGGGCACGCAGCGACGCGGCCACCGTGCGCAGCGCCTGCGTCGACAGGTTCTCCGGCTCGATCTCGACGTTCACGAGCAGATGCCGGTCGGGCGAATAGAACTCGAACTGCGGCTGGCTCGAGAACACGTGCAGGCTGTCGCGCCCGCTTTTCTCGCCGCACAGGCGCGCATGGCCTTCCAGTTCCAGCGGCACGGCCACGGCGATCCGCTCCGACGGCACCGCGCCTTGCTGCAGGATGACCTTGTCGAGATCCTCGACCAGCAGCTTGATGCCGCCCAGCGACATGATCGACGACGAGCCATGAAACAGCCCGCTCGAGATCTGCGTGTAGTTCATGTTCCAGCCGTCGAACGAGCGCGCCTGTTCCTCCACGTCGGTGAACGCGCAGAACGCGACCGTTCGCGCGAACAGCGGGTCGCCGGAGAAATCGCTCGGGTGGGCAGGCGGCGTCATCGGGGGCGGGAAGGGGCGGGCCGGATCGATTCATTGTAGCCGCTCGTCGCGCCGGTCAAAAAGCGTCGGACGGGTGTCCCTTCGCCAAAACCCTAACTTGCCGAAATCCGATAGTGGAAAACCTTTCGGCACCCTATCTTTGGCACCAATACGACGCTGGAGAGACGGTGATGGAACTTCCCCGTGGCGGATTCTGGAGAAACTGGGTCGGCAATCAGTCGTGCGTGGCCGCGCACCTGGCGTCGCCGACCCGCGAGGCCGAGATCGCGGAGCTGGTGCACACCGCGACGCGGCAAGGCAAGCACGTGCGGTGCGCCGGGTCGGGGCACTCGTTCACGCCCGTCGTGGCCACCAGCGGCCTGCTGCTGTCGCTGCAGGACTATCAGGGCATCGTGGAGGTCGACGAAGCGCGCAAGCGCGTGACCGTGAAGGCCGGCACCAGGATCAATGCGGTGACGCGCCACCTGAAGGCGCTCGGCCTGTCGCTCGTCAACCAGGGCGACATCGATTCGCAGGCGATTGCCGGTGCGTTGGCCACCGGCACGCACGGCACGGGGACGACGCTGAGCAACCTGTCGTCGCAGGTCGTCGGGATGCGCATCGTGCGTCCGGATGGCTCGATCATGACCGTGAGCGACCGGCAGGACCTCGACCTGCTGCACGCGACGCAGGTCAACATCGGGATGTTCGGCGTGGTGTCGGAGATCACGCTGCAGGTGACCGATGCGTTCTGGCTGCACGACCGCGTGTGGCGCGAGGACTTCGACGCGCTGATGGCGCAATACGACGACCTGGCCGCGAAGCACCGGCATTTCAGCTTCTTCTGGTGCCCGACCTCCGCCAGCCGCGATCTCTACTGCCTGCCCGACACCACGAAGGTATCGAACTCGAAGAAGGACTACGACGTGTGCGAGATCAAGGTGATGGATGTCACCGACGCGCGCACGTTCCATGAAGGCGAGCACGAGAAGATCGCCTACAGTTCCGAGGTGTACGCGATCCACTACGTGCCGAACTTCCACGAGCTCGAGTACGCGGTGCCCGCGCAACACGGCAAGGAAGCGCTGCGCCGCGTGCGCGAGCTCATCCTCACGAAGCACCGCGACTGCATTTTCCCGGTCGAATACCGCTTCACGAAGGGCGATCCGGCATGGATCAGCCCGTTCAATCACCAGGACAGCGTCACCATTTCATGCTCGGGCGGCCCGAACGGCGTCGACTACTGGCCGTTCCTGAAGGACGTCGACACGATCCTGCGCGATTACGGCTCGCGTCCTCACTGGGGCAAGCTGCATTTCACGAACCGCGAAGACGTCGATCGCTGGTTCCCGAGGGCCGAAGCGTTCCGCGCGCTGCGCCGCAGCGTGGACCCCGAAGGCGCCTTCCTCAACGATCACCTGCGGACGCTGTTCAGTTGAGCAGGCCGAACGAACCAGACTGGAGAACGAAACATGAATGTCAAGATTGACGGCCGCCTGGCCGGCAAGGTCGCCATCGTGAGCGGCGGCGCCGGCGGCTGCGGCGGCGCGGCGTCCGAACTGTTCGCCGCCCAGGGCGCGAAGGTCGCGATCATCGACCGCGACGGCGATGCCGCCGAAACGCTCGCGTCCCGGCTGCGCGACGCGGGCCTTCAGGCGATCGGCCTCGGCGCCGACGTGTCGAAACAGGTCGAAGTCCAGCAAGCCGTGAACGCCGCGCGGGATCAGTACGGCAACGCGGACATCCTGTTCAATCACGCCGGCACGCTGATCGTCAAACCGTTCCTCGACATCGAGGAGTCGGAATGGGACTGGCTGATGGGCGTGAACGTGAAGAGCATGTTCCTGATGACGAAAGCGGTGCTGCCGCAGATGCTGGAGAAGGGGCGGGGCAGCATCGTCTGCACATCGTCGATTTCCGCGGTGTGCGCGACGCCGGGCGAGGTGCTGTATGACGCGACCAAGGGCGCGTGCCACATGTTCGCGCGGGCGATCGCGGTCGAGTACCGTGACCGCGGCATTCGGTGTAACGCGCTCGCGCCGGGGTTCATCCGCACGCCGCACGGGATGCGCGAACTCAGGGACCTGCAGGCGATGGGCGTCGACGCGACCGAGGCGGCGATCGCGGTTCAGCAGGGCCGGCTGTGCGAGCCGTCGGAAGTCGCGGCCGCCGCGCTGTTCCTCGCTTCCGACGAGTCGAGTTTCGTCAACGGCACGCATCTGTTCGTCGACAACTGTTTCTCCGCCGTCTGATTGTCGATGTTCGCAAGAAGTCGAAGGGCCGGCTGCACGCCTGCCTGATCGGCAAGTTCCGTCGAAGGTGTCGCAGCGATGCGGCCCTTCGATTTTTTTTTGCGCGCCCGGCGAGCGGTGTGTCCTAGCGAATTGTCGCAATCCTTCTATCTGCACGGGGGCGTGTCTGGTGGAATGCGAAGGCCGAAACACCATGCAGCCGGCAAGCCGCGGTCAGTCATTCACTCTCAACTGGTCAATCATCATGTTCAACCGCACCACCAGCACCGTTGCCAACGTCGATCCGGAACTTTTTGCCGCGATCGAGCAGGAAAACCGCCGCCAGGAAGATCACATCGAGCTGATCGCGTCGGAAAACTACACGAGCCCGGCCGTGATGGCTGCACAGGGTTCGCAACTCACGAACAAGTACGCGGAAG
>NZ_JAAGPB010000513.1:0-5852 GCF_017104585.1 Burkholderia sp. Ac-20392 | reverse complement strand
GGCTGATGCGGCGCGGCCAGAGGCCAGCCCCGGTCGCCGGGCGCGCAACGCCGCCGCGCTGGCCGACGCCGCGTCCCGCGCGCGACTCGCGACGATCCGCGCGGCCGAACTCGATTTCGCATTCGACGCGCCGGTGCCCGGCATCGGGACGGTTGCCGCGCCCGTGTTCGATCACACCGGCAGCATCCGGCTCGTGATCGCGATCATCGGCTCGTCGCGCGGCTTCCCGCGCGGGCCGGACAGCGACCTCGCGCACGCGTTGCTCGCCGCGACGCGGCGGCTGTCGTGGCGGTTCGGGTGGATCGGCCGGTAAGCCGCTGCACGCCGCGACCGACGTCCTCCCACCGCTCGAATCCCCTTTCCTGTTCCATGCGAGGCCGTGCTGGCACGGCCTCGTCACGCCTGTGGGCCACACGCAGGCATCCGATATTCATGTTGCAAAGCAGCAACACCAAATGTCAGTAATTCTCATATAACGAAATCGCATTTCACAAAGCGGAGACGTTTCGCTATGATTAGGGTTATCCCTAACTCGCCACCTATATGGGGCTTCGTCATGCAAACGTCTAATGTCTCCGACCGTTCCACCGAATCCGCTGGTTGGCTCGCACGTGTGAGCGACCTGATTGCAGAAGCTTGGGCACTCCACCTCGAGAACTGCGAAGTCATCGCTGAAGCACACGCACGCCTGCCGCACTGAACGGCACGACCGGCCGCCAGTTGATCGCACCACGCCCTGCCTGACCCGCTTGCCCGGACGCGCGCCACGAGGCCGCAGCGTCGGGCATCGGCATGCAGCGCATGGCGCATCGTCTGGCTGTCGGTCGGAAACCGGCCGCGGTTGCCCCGGTCGAATGCGCTCGCAGCGTCGGGAGCGCGTAGAAGTCACCTTGAATTGAAGCCGATGCCGGCGCCGATCGGCGCCGGCGCGGTTTTGTCTGACGGTTGCCCGGGCGGGCCGCCGTTATCTAGCCGGCGCGCGATTACGCCGGATCGTCCCGGATGGAAGATTCATCCGCTTTGCCGGCCCGGGTGCCGAACCGCGCGATGCGGCTCGCCCCACACCCGGTTGCCACCTTTCCCCGCGCCCACGCGCAGCCACCTGCGCCGTCGTTGCAACGCCGGCCGCATGCTGACTCCCATCACACCTGAATCGACGGCACGTCCTTCATGCAGCGCAGCGCGAACATCGAGCGGCTGTGACGGATGCTCGAAATCTTGTACAGCTTTTCGCGCAGGAAACGCTCGTAGCCGGCGGTGCCGTCCACCGCGACCTTGATCCAGTAGTCGTACTCGCCCGACACGAGATAGGCCTCGAGCACCTCGGGCAGTGCGGCGAGTTCCTCGCCGAAGCGCGCGAGCGCGTCGTCCTCATGGCGATCGAGCGTGACTTCGAGGATCACGATGTCCGCATAGCCCAGCTTCCGCTGATTGACGAGCGCGACGTAACCGTCGATGTAGCCGTCCACCTCGAGCTGCCGCGTGCGGTTCCAGCACGCGGTGGTCGACATGCCGATCTGTTCGGCCAGTTCGGCGTTCGACAGACGCGCATTTTTCTGCAGTGCGCCGAGGATCTTGCGGTCCTGACTGTCGAGCGTTTTCGGCGAGCGTTCACGTGTGGCCATGGCAGGAAGAATCTTCTTCTGAAAACCGGGATTCTATCTGAACGACATTCCGGATTTGTGTCGGTTTGTGTGGAAAAGCGGAAGCCTTTTAATCCGGCCCCTTGATATATTTTTACCCATGCCTGCTGTCCGGCACGCTCCCCGCGACAACCCCTTCGCACCGGGACGCATGGCCGCAATCACGAGTTGCGGTGCCGGCCAGCAGGCATGCGATTCCCCGCCGCCCGCGCGCCTATCCGGCCGCGCGGCTTCGGCGCCCGTGTTCCTGTTCCTGCCCTACCCGTCATGTCGTTCAGGCTTTACCTCTCGTTTCTCGCTGCTTCCGCCGTTCTCGTCTACGCTCCCGGCCCCGTCAACCTCCTCACCATGAACCAGGCGCTACGCACCGGCTGGCGCCGCGCGCTGCCGTGCGTCTGGGGCGGCACGCTCGCCGTGCTGCTGCAACTCGCGCTGACCGCGCTGTGCCTGAATTCGCTCGTGCATCTCGACGAACGCGCGCTGACCGTGCTGCGCTGGGCCGGCGCGGCCTACCTCGTCTGGCTCGGCTGCAAGCAATGGCTCAGCCGTGCACCGGCCGGCGCGCCCGCGGCCTCGGCCGGGCCGGCAGCGGCGGAGACCGACTCCCACCGCGCGCTGTTCTGGCGCGGCCTGGCGACCTCGGGCCTCAATCCGAAGACGCTGCTGTTCTTCCCGTCGTTCTTCCCGCAGTTCATCAGCCCCAGCGCCGACTGGAGCCTGAACCAGCAGTATCTGCTGCTCGCGACGACGTTCGCGGTGCTGTTCGCGGGCGGCGTCGCGTCGATGGCGCTGTTCTCGCACCGGCTGAGCCGCGCGCTGCAACGGCCCGCGCGGATGCGCGCGATGAACCGCGTGACGGGCGGGCTGCTCGTCGGGATGGGCGCGATCATGGTCGGCTGGAACTGAACGGCCGGGCGGCGGGCTTCATCGCCGCCGCCGTCAAGGTGCCTCGAAAAAGCAGGCGATCGCCGAATGCTTTAGGGTAGCGGCTGTTTCGTTGGACATGCCCGGCCAGCCGGGCGACTGGATGAAGCTCCTCACACCCCGCCTGCGGCGCCTGTTCGCGCCGGTCGGCCTGCACTGGTATCTCGCTCTCCTTCTCGCGCTCGATGCGCTCATGGTGCTGCGCCCCGTCGTCGAGCATGCGAAGCTCGGCGTGCATCACGCATGGCTCGCCGATGCGCTGAACCTCATCGACAACGCCGGGCTCGTCGTGTTGCCGCAAGTGATCGTCGCGGCCGGCCTCGCGACGATGGCCATCGGCATCGTGCTGCGCGCCCGCGTCGCGTGGGTGCTGTCGATCCTGCTGCTGGTCGCGGCCGCCGCGATCAGCGTGCTCGGCGGCTATCGCAGCCACGCCGTGTTCGTCTATACGGCCGTGCTGGCCGTCGCGCTGCTGTACTACTGGCGGCACTTCGACCGCGCGAGCGTCGCCGCGAGCAGCCTGTTCGCGTTGCTGAGCATCGTGTCGCTGCTGATCTACGCGACCTTCGGCGTGCTGTATCTCGGCGACGAATTCACGCCGCCCGTCCACGATCTCGCCACGGCGGTCTATTTCTCGATCGTGTCGATGTCGACGGTGGGCTACGGCGACATCGTTCCGCACGCGCCGACCGCGCGCCTGTTCACCGCGTCGGTGATCGTGCTCGGCATCACGGTGTTCGCGACGTCGATCAGCGCGGTCGTCGGCCCCGTGATCGGCGGCAATCTGAAACGGATCGTCAAGGGAGGCATTTCGAACGTGATCCGCAAGCATCATTACCTGATCGTCGGCGCGACACCCGTCGCGCATGCGGTGCACGACGGGCTGCGCAAGCGCGGCTACGCGGTGACCGTCGTCGTGCCGGGCGGCGTCGAGCACAACTATCCGGCCACGACCGACCTGATCGTCGGCGATGCGACCGACCACGCGGTGCTGGAAAGCGCCGGCGCGGCGACCGCGCGCGCGGTGCTCGCGCTGCGCTCCGACGACGCCGAAAATGCCTTCATCATCCTCGCGATCCGCGAGATCGCGCCGTCGGTGCGCACGGTCGCGCTCGTGAACCACCAGCGCAACCTCGAACGGCTGCGCCTGCTGAAGCCCGACATGGTGTTCTCGCCGCAGCAGCTCGCGGGCGAACTGCTGGCCAGCACGCTCAACGACGAACCCGTCGACAAGTCGTTGATCTCGCACCTGCTGTTCGGCACGGCCGACGCCGCTTGATGCCTGAACGCATGACCGTGTGACCCTGTGCCCCAGGTTGGCCGGCGCGTGCCCGGTACAATCGCGCGATGTCCGAATTGCTCACTTACGGCGGCCTGTTCGCCGTGTCGATGGTCGCCGCGACCCTGTTCCCGCTCCAGTCCGAAGCCGTGCTCGCCGGCCTGCTGATCGCCGGGCGCGAACCCGTGTGGGCGCTGGTGCTCGTCGCGAGCATCGGCAACGTGGCCGGCTCCGTGATCAACTGGGCGCTCGGGCGCGGCATCGAGCACTTCCGCGAGCGCCGCTGGTTTCCGGTCAAGCCCGCTGCGCTCGCGCGCGCCGAGCGCTGGTATGCACGCTACGGCCGCTGGTCGCTCCTGCTGAGCTGGGCGCCCGTGATCGGCGATCCGCTGACGATGATCGCCGGCGTGCTGCGCGAGCCGCTGCCGTCGTTTCTCGCGATCGTCACCGTCGCGAAGGTCGCGCGGTATCTCGTGATCGCGTGGCTCGTGACGCACTGACACCCTCATCTCGTCGCACACCCGCGCGACCGCCGCACCCGCCGGCGCCGCCATCGACGACGCACCGCTAAAGATTTCGCCGAAGTTGCCGTATTAACCGGGCGACTAGCGGTGACGCGTGCGTTCCGCCTCCTCTCCCTCCCCACTCAGGATGTTGCATGAGATTGACCCAATTGGGCCGGGTGAGCGTCGGCGCGCGTCTTGCCGCGCTGGCGTGCGCGCTCGTCGCCCTGCTGTTTACCGTTTTCGCGTGGACGCTCGCTCATTTCGCCGGCCAGCAGCTCGCTGAAGAAGCACACATGCGGATCGTCGACAAGGAACAGTCGATCCGCGCGATGGTCGACCTGTTCGACAAGGCGCTGTCGGCCGAAGCCAACCGCTCGATGTCGCTGTTCGCGAGCTTCCTGCCGCCTGATTTCTCGCTCGACGCGGCACGCACCGTCGACATCGGCGGCGTCGCCGCGCCAACCCTCTACGCGGGCGGCCAGCCGCTCGACCTCGACTATTCGATTCCCGACCAGTTCCTGAAGAAAAGCGGCGCGATCGCAACGATCTTCGTGCGCAACGGCGACGATTTCGTGCGCATCACGACGTCGCTGAAGAAGCAGGACGGCTCGCGTGCGGTCGGCACCCAGCTCGACCGTGCCGGCCCCGCGTACGCACCGCTCGTCGCCGGACGCAGCTACACGGGCCTCGCGAAGCTGTTCGGCCGGCCGTACATCACGCAGTACAAGCCGGTGACCGACGCGACCGGCCGCGTGATCGGCGCGCTGTTCGTCGGCCTCGACATCGGCGCCGAACTCAAGCTCGTCGAAGACGGCATCCGGTCGCTGAAGATCGGCGACAACGGCTACTACTTCGTGCTCGATGCATCGCAGGGCCCGTCGCGCGGCACCTTCGTCGTGCATCCGGATGCCGACGGCAAGCCTGCCGACGACGCGCGGGCGCCGTACGCGCAGATGCTCGCGGCCGGCCAGGGGCGGCTCGCGTACACGTCGACCGACCCGGCCGCGCACGATGGCGGGCCGACCGCGAAATTCGTGTCGTTCACGACGATTCCGCAGTGGCAGTGGCTCGTCGGCGGCATCGCGCTCGACGACGAACTGCTCGCCACGATGCGCGCCACCCGCAACCGCTTCCTGATGATCGGCGCCGTGCTCGTCGCGGCGTTCGCGACGCTGTTCGTCATCGTGGTACGCCGCGTCGTGAGCCGGCCGCTCGATGCGGCGGCACGGGCCTCCGAGCGCTATGCGGCGGGCGATCTCAGCGTGCGCATCCGTGATGGCGCGGCCACGCACGGCCCTGCGGGCGACGACGAAATCGGCCGGCTCGTGCAGGCGGTCGACGGGATCGGCGACGGCCTCGCGCGGATCGTCGCGCAGGTGCGCAACAGCTCCGCCGACATCGCGCGCGGCACGGTCGACATTGCAGCCGGCAGCGGCGACATCGCCGCGCGGATCGCGACGCAGGCGAGCAGCGTCGAACAGACCGCAGCCAGCATGGAAC
>NZ_JAAGPB010000512.1:0-5317 GCF_017104585.1 Burkholderia sp. Ac-20392 | reverse complement strand
GCCGCGCCACCCGCGCCGAGCAGCAGGATGCGGGCGCCCGCCAGCGACACGCCGAGATTCGCTTCGATGTCGCGCACGAGGCCGACACCGTCGGTGTTGTCACCGTGGATGCGGCCATCGGCATCGATGCGCAGCGTATTCACGGCGCCCGCCGCTGCCGCGCGCGGCGACAGCGTGTCGGCGAGCGCATGCGCTTCGAGCTTGAACGGCACCGTCACGTTCGCACCGCGACCACCTTCGGCGACGAACGCGCGCACGGCCGCGTCAAACCCGTCGACCGGTGCGAGCCGGTGCGTGTATTCGACCGGCTCGCCCGTCTGCGCGGCGAACTGCGCGTGGATGAACGGCGACTTGCTGTGCGCCACCGGGTTGCCGAACACTACATAGCGGTCGGCGCCGCTCGTCGACGCAACCGCGTTCATGATGCGCGCCCCTCTTCGCTGGCGTTGCCGTTCGCGGCTTCGCCGCCTTCACCGGCCGTCGCGCCATCCGCTTCCGCCAGCGCTTCGGCTTCGGTTTCGGCCGTCGCGTCTTCGGCGTCGATCAGCGTGTCTTCGCCGGCTTCGGCGTCATCCTCTTCCTCGGCCGCGTCGCCGCTCGTCACGGTCGGCGCGTCGAGTACGTTCAGCAGCCGCACCGATGCCTCGATCGTCAGCTCGTCGAGCGACATCACGTCGAGCAGCACGCGCGTGCCGCGTGCATGCACGCCGAGCCCCGGCACGTGCAGCAGCAGCGGAATTTCCTCGAGGCGCACGAGATCCCCCTTCACGACGCTCGCGACGACCTGCTTCTTCTGCTCCTGCGCGAGCCAGCGCAGGCACCAGAAATACTCCATCCGGCGCTGGTAGTCGGCGTAGGCCGTATAGGTGTCGTCGAAGCCCTGCACGACCGCGTACAGGTCGGCGTCCTTCGGCTTGAACGGCGCGGCGAGCTTCGCGGTGACGCCATGCTGCACGCACGCGAGCAGTTGCCACTGGTTCACGAGGTCGACGTAACGGCGCAGCGGCGACGTGCTCCACGCGTACTGCGCGACGCCGAGGCCTTCGTGCGGTGCGGCCGTCGTCTGCATCCGCGTGCGCTTCGGGCCCGGCGCGCCGAAGCCGCGCTGCGAACGGTAGATGCCCGGCACCGTGTGGTCGTGCAGGAACGCGCCCCAGGTCGAGTTCGCGAGGATCGCGAGCTCCGACACGATCAGGTCGAGCGGCGACCCGCGACGGCGCGGCGTGATCGACACGTGCTCGCCGTCGACGTAGAAGTTGTAGTCGGTGTTGCGCTGCACCTCGCGCTTCAGGCCATAGCCCGCGCGCGCGACCTGGCGCTTCTCGAACAGCGCCTGCGCGAGCGGCCACAGCACGGCGATGTCGTCCTTGTGCGGATAGTCGCCGGTGCCGGCCGCGAGCGTCTCTTCGTTGACGAGCTCGTCGAGGTGGTTGTGCCGCAGGTTGTTCTTCACGAACACGAGCTCGGCGCGCGTCTCGTTCGCGACGATCTCCTGCGTTTCGCGGTTGACGATGATGTACAGCGACAGTGCCGGGCGGTAGTCGCCCTCTTTCAGCGTGAACACGTCGACGACGTCGTCCGGCAGCATCGTGATCTTGTCGCCCGGCATGTAGACGGTCGACAGGCGCGTGCGCGCGATCGCGTCGACCGGGTCGCCGCGCACGATGCCGAGCGCCGGTGCCGCGATGTGCACGCCGATCCGCACGCGGCCGTCGGCCAGGTGCTCGACCGAGAACGCGTCGTCGATTTCGGTCGTCGTGATGTCGTCGATCGAGAACGCCTGGACGTCCGCGCGCGGCAGGTCGTCCGGCAGTGCGCCGACCGTGACGGCCGGAAAGCCCGTGCCGTGCGGGAAGAACTCCGCGAGAAAGCGCGCCTCGTGCAGCGCACGCGGCGACGCGATGCCGCCGCAGTCGAGCATCAGCCGCGCCGGCGACACGCCGCGTGCACCGGCCGCCGCTTCCATCGCCTTGTATTCGATCGCGTTCTTGTCCGGCCGCGTCAGCAACCCGAGCACCTTGCCCGCAAACGCGTCCGGCAGCTTGCCGGCCTTCAGTTCCTCTTCATACTGCACCTGGACGAGCGCCTGCTGGCGCTTGCGCTCGAGCGACGCGAGCGCCATCTTGAGCTGCTCTTCCGGCGCGCGCTGGTACTGGCCGCGCCCCTTGCGTCGAAAGTAGACGGGCGAGCCGTGCAGTCGCAGCACCAGCGCCGCACGCTCGACCGGCCCATACGTCGCGCCGAAGTATTCCGCGGCCAGCGCCGTGTACGCGAACTCGTCGGCCGGCGCGCATTCCCACAGGAAGTCCAGATCGATCTGCTGCGCGGCCGTGTCGGCCTCCTGCATCAGTTCGCCTGCGGCCGGCTTGTCGAATTCGATCAGCACGTCTTTCGCGCGCACCTTTGCACGCCGCCCGCCGGGCAACTCGACCTGAAACGCGTCGCCCTGGCGCGACAGCACGCTGCCCGCCTTGAAACTGCCCGATTCCTCGAAGAAAACGTTCACTCAGTACTCTCGTTCAGACTGCCGGGCGCCGCGTCGGCGGCGCCGCATGATGATGGGAATTCGATCGGCACATGGCCGGTTTAAGACGTCTTTCCGTCGCAAAAGGCGAGAACGTCGTCGACATAGTCGGCAAATTCGCTGATCCCGTGATCGCTGCCCTCGATCACGCGCGTCTTCGCGCCCGGGTAATGCGCAAGCATCTCGCGGTAATCGAGCACTTCGTCACCGGTCGCCGCGAACAGATAGTAGCGTTCGACACGCGTGATCGCCGGCACGCGCAGCGCATCGAGCTCATGCAGGTGACGGCGCTCGACGACGATCGTGCCGCCGCCGTGGTACAGCGGCTGTTCGCCGAGATGCTGCTCGAGATCGCGCTGCGGCACGATGGCCGGATTCAGCAGCACCGCCTTCCAGCCGTGCTTTTCGGCCAGCCATGTCGCGTAATAGCCGCCGAGCGAGCTGCCGACGACGGTCACGTCGCGCGCGCCGGCCACCTCGGCTTCCGCGACCGCGATCGCTTCGAGCGGCGACACCGACAGCGACGGGCACCGCCACTCATCGGTGCGGCCGAGCTCGGCCATGCGCGCGGCGAGCTGGCGCGACTTCTGCGATTCCGGTGACGACCGGAAGCCGTGCAGGTACAGGATCACGTGCGGCTCCCGAGCGCATCGAGCAGCTTCTGGTGCACGCCGCCGAAGCCGCCGTTGCTCATCACGAGCACGTGGTCGCCGGGGCGCGCGGCGACGACGACGGACTTCACCAGCAGGTGCAGATCGTCGAATGCGTGCGCGTTGTCGCCGAGCGGCGCCAGCGCCTCGGCCAGATTCCAGCCGAGCGCATCGCGCCCGGTCGGCGCACCGTAGCCGAACACGAGATCGGCATCGGACAGGCTCGCCGGCAATTGCGACTTCATCACACCGAGCTTCATCGTGTTCGAGCGCGGCTCGAGCACCGCGAGGATGCGGGCATTCTGGCGACCGATGCGTGCACGAAGGCCGGCGATCGTGGTTTCGATCGCGGTCGGATGGTGCGCGAAGTCGTCGTAGACAGTCACGCCGTCCACACTACCGCGCACTTCCATCCGGCGCTTCACGTTACGGAACGACGCGAGGGATTCGGCCGCCTGCGCAGGCGGAACACCGACGTGGCGCGCAGCCGCGATTGCCGCGAGCGCGTTCATGCGGTTGTGATCGCCCTGCACCTGCCACGAGACTTCACCGACGCGTTCCGCATGCGAATACACCGCAAAGCGCTCGTCGACCGGCACGCCGTCCTCGGCCGGCAGCGCCTGCCAGCCGCCGTCGACGCCGAACCGCTCGACCTCGCTCCAGGAGCCGCGTGCCAGCACGCGCTCGAGCGCGTCCGAGCGGCCGTTCGTGACGATCCGGCCGACACCGGGCACGGTACGCACGAGATGGTGGAATTGCGTCTCGATCGCGGCAAGATCCGGGAAGATGTCGGCGTGATCGAATTCGAGATTGTTCAGCACCGCGGTGCGCGGCCGGTAGTGGACGAACTTCGAGCGCTTGTCGAAGAACGCCGTATCGTATTCGTCGGCCTCGATCACGAAGAAGCTCGAATCGGTGAGCCGCGCCGACACGCCGAAGTTCAGCGGCACGCCGCCGATCAGGAAGCCCGGATTCAGGCCCGAGTCTTCCAGCAGCCACGCAAGCATCGACGACGTGGTCGTCTTGCCGTGCGTGCCCGCGACCGCGAGCACCCATTTGCCGGCGAGTACGTGCTCGCCGAGCCACTGCGGGCCCGACACGTACGGCAGGCCGCGATCCAGGATCGCCTCCATCAGCGGATTGCCGCGCGTGACGACATTGCCGATCACGAACAGGTCCGGCTTCAGGTCGATCTGCTCGGCGCCGTAGCCCTCGATCAGCGTGATGCCCTGCGCCTCGAGCTGCGTGCTCATCGGCGGATAGACGCCCGCGTCGCAACCCGTCACCGTGTGGCCCGCCTCGCGCGCGAGTACGGCGAGACCGCCCATGAAGGTGCCGCAGATGCCAAGAATGTGGATGTGCATAGATGAATGCTTTCGCGCCGCCGGGCGCCGTCGATTCGGAAAGGATGTGTGTGCGACGCGCCGGACGGGCCGTGCGGCCGGCGCCCGGCCAACGGCTTTTGCCGCGACACAAAGAGCACTATTGTAACTGACGGCCTGCCGTGCCCGGCGGCCCGAACGCTGCGCGCGAACGGCGCCGGCGCGCCGGGCGGCAGGCCGCCGCACCCGCGCTCGGCCCCTGCGGCGATCGAGTATGATTGCCGGATCATGTCTCGCAAAACCCTTCTCGACCCGCGGCGCGTCCGCGAGGAAATCGCCCAGTCCGCCGCCCGCCTGATCGCGGAGGACGGCCTGGACTATGCCGGCGCAAAACGCAAGGCCGCGCGGCAGTTGCTGGGCGATACGCGCGTTGCCGGCGAATGGCTGCCGGATAACGACCTGATCGAGGAAGAACTGCGCGAGTACCTCGCCCTGTTCCAGAGCGACACGCAGCCGGACGAACTGCGCCGCCTGCGCGAAATCGCGCTCGACTGGATGCGCCGGCTCGCCGAGTTCCATCCTTATGTGACGGGTGCCGTGCTGAACGGCACCGCGAACGCGCATTCGGATATCCATTTGCAGGCATTCACCGACAACCCGAAGGACGTCGCGATCTACCTGCTGAACCAGAACGTCCAGTACGACGTATCGGAGACGCGGCACTTCGCGGGCCGCGCCGACGTCGAGACGCTCAGTTTCCTGTGGCGCCCACGGCGCGATGTGGACGCGATCGGCATCCACCTCGCGCTTTATGCGAGCGA
>NZ_JAAGPB010000511.1:0-5864 GCF_017104585.1 Burkholderia sp. Ac-20392 | reverse complement strand
GCCGCTTCGGGCGGCGCGGCGGGCGCCGACGGTGCGGCGGCCGGCCCGTCGAAGAGCGGCAGGTCCAGCTGGCGATGATCGAGGGCCACGACGGCAGGTCGTGGCCGCGGACGCTGTTTCATCAGTTCGCTTCTTTTTGTCGTACGCAACGGCTGCAACCTGGGGGCGTCAGACACGCGCGGCATGGCGCGTGCCGGCACTGCCCGGCTGGGGACACCAATCCGGATCGATCCGGCGCATTTCCGCTTCGCGCCATGCTGCGACCTGCGGTGGCCGCGGACGCTGTTTCATCAGTTCGCTTCTTTTTGTCGTACGCAACGGCTGCAACCTGGGGGCGTCAGACACGCGCGGCATCGCGCGTGCCGGCATTGCCCGCCTGGCGATACGAATCGGGATCGATCCGGCGCATTTCCGCTTCGATCCATGCTTCGACCTGCGAGTTCAATGCATCGGGCGTCAACCCTTCGCTGGGGATCGGCTTGCCGATCGACACGGTGACGACGCCCGGGAATTTCGTGAACGAATTGCGCGGCCACACCCGACCTGCATTGTGCGCGATCGGCACGACGGGTGCGCCGGTTTCGATCGCGAAGCGCGCGCCGCCCGTCTTGTACTTGCCCTGTTTGCCGACCGGCGTGCGCGTGCCTTCCGGGAACATGATCATCCATGCGCCTTCCGAC
Organism: Burkholderia sp. Ac-20392; assembly: GCF_017104585.1. Lineage (NCBI taxonomy): Bacteria > Pseudomonadati > Pseudomonadota > Betaproteobacteria > Burkholderiales > Burkholderiaceae > Burkholderia > Burkholderia sp. Ac-20392. The sequence continues at coordinate 5,184 of NZ_JAAGPB010000511.1, read as the reverse complement.
AGGCGCTTCTTGCCCTGGCGGATCACGGAAGTGAACGCGTTCTTGCCTTCCTTGCGGTTGATGTTGACCATGTGCAGCATCCCGAGCGCCCAGCCGAAGAACGGCACGTACAGCAGCTCGCGCTTGAACACGTAGCAAAGCGGCCTCGGCATCAGCGCCGGAAACGCGAGCGTCTCCCACGCGGACTGGTGCTTCGACAGCAGCACCGCCGGGCCGTCGGGCAGGTTCTCGTACCCTTCGATCCGGTAGCGGATGCCGTTCAGCCAGCGCACGACCCACAGCGTCGACTTGCACCAGCCGGCCGCCATCCAGTAGCGCGCGTCGGAGCGCATGAACGGAAAGGCGATGAAGCACGCGGTGGCGTACGGCACCGTGTACAGGATGAAGTAGATCAGCAGCAGCAGGGAGCGGACGAAGCGCATCGGCGTAAGTCTGGCGTTAGGGAGGATGCGCGCGGCGGCTGCATCACTCGTGTTCGTGTGAAAGGAAATCGAGCGCGAATGCGCGCAGGTCGTCGTGGACCTTCGTGCCGGGCGGCAGGTTGCCGGCGGCGAGCGTCTTCTTGCCCTTGCCGGTGAGCACGAGGTGCGGCTGGAAGCCGACCGCGACGCCGGCCTGCAGGTCGCGCAGCGAATCGCCGACGACCGGCGTGTGATCGGGATCGATCTCGAAGCGCTCGGTGATCATCTGCATCATGCCGGGTTTCGGCTTGCGGCAGTCGCAGTGATCCTCGGCCGTGTGCGGGCAGAAGAACACGGCATCGATACGTGCGCCGACCGCGGCCGCCGCGCGATGCATCTTCAGATGCATCTCGTTGAGCGTGGCCATGTCGAACAGCCCGCGACCGATGCCGGACTGGTTGGTCGCGACGACCACGCGATAACCCGCGTGGTTGAGCCGGGCGATCGCCTCGAGGGCGCCGGGCAGCGCGATCCATTCGTCGGTCGTCTTGATGAACGCGTCCGAATCGACGTTGATCACGCCGTCCCGGTCGAGGACGACGAGCTTTCGGTTGGGGCTGGTCGGCATCGTGCGGCCCTTATGCGGCGAGCTTCGAGATGTCGGCGACGCAGTTCATCTGCTGGTGCAGCGCGGACAGCAGGGCGAGACGGTTCGCGCGCAGTGCCGGATCTTCCGCGTTGACCATCACGTCGTTGAAGAACGTGTCGACCGGTGCGCGCAGCGCGGCGAGCGCCGACAGCGCGCCCGTGTACGCACGCGCCTCGAGCTGCGACTGCACGTGCGGCGTCACGGCCGCGAGCTGTTCGTGGAGCGCCTTCTCGGCCGCCTCGACGAGCAGCGACGGCTGCACCGTGCCGTTCGCGCCGCCTTCCGACTTCTTCAGGATGTTCGAGATCCGCTTGTTCGCGGCCGCGAGCGCTTCGGCTTCCGCGAGGCGCGTGAATTCGCGCACCGCGTCGAGGCGCGCGACGAGATCGTCGACGCGCGTCGGGTTCAGGCTCAGCACCGCGTCGATTTCACCGGCCGAATAGCCGCGCTCGCGCAGCAGGCCGCGCAGGCGATCCATGAAGAACGCGAGGATCGCATCGGTCGATTCGGCCACGCCCGGCACGCCTTCGAAGCGTGCATGGGCCGTACGCAGCAGCGACACGAGATCGAGCGGCAGCTGCTTCTCGAGCAGCAGGCGCAGCACGCCGAGCGCGTGGCGGCGCAGCGCGAACGGATCTTTCTCGCCGGTCGGCGCGAGGCCGATGCCCCAGATCCCGACGATCGTCTCGAGCTTGTCGGCGAGCGCGACGGCGGTCGACACGGGCGTGGTCGGCAGTGCGTCGCCGGAGAAGCGCGGCTGGTAGTGCTCGGCGCACGCGAGCGCGACGTCGTCGGCTTCGCCGTCGTGGCGCGCGTAGTACGTGCCCATCGTGCCCTGCAGTTCCGGGAACTCGCCGACCATGTCGGTCAGCAGGTCGGCCTTCGCGAGACGCGCGGCGCGCTTCGCGAGCGTGGCGTCGGCGCCGATCGCGGGCGCGATCTCGCCGGCCAGCGCCTCGAGGCGCTCGACGCGCGCGAGCGCCGAACCGAGCTTGTTGTGATACACGACGTTCGCGAGCTGCGGCACGCGGTCGGCGAGCGGCTTCTTCTTGTCCTGCTCGAAGAAGAACTTCGCATCGGCGAGGCGCGGGCGCACGACGCGCTCGTTGCCTTCGATGATCTCGCCCGGCGTCTTCGTCTCGATGTTCGACACGATCAGGAAGCGCGAGCGCAGCTTGCCGCCGACGTCGGTCAGCGCGAAATACTTCTGGTTCGTCTGCATCGTGAGGATCAGGCATTCCTGCGGGACCTGCAGGAATTCGTCCTCGAAGCGGCACGGGTAGACGACCGGCCATTCGACCAGCGAGGTCACTTCGTCGAGCAGCGACTCGGGCATCACGACGGTATCGCCGTTCGCGTGTTCGTTCAGCTGCGTGCGGATCGTTTCGCGGCGATCGGCGAAGTGCGCGATCACGTGGCCCTTGTCGCGCAGCGTGTCGGCGTATGCGCGCGCATGCTGGATCGCGACGAGGCCGTCGGACAGGAAGCGGTGGCCGAGCGTCGTGTCGCCGGCGTCGATGCCGAACGCGGTGACGGGCACGATGCGGTCGTCATGCAGCACCGTCAGGCGATGCACCGGGCGCACGAACTTCACGTCGGAGCCGTCCGGGCGCTGGTAGGTCATGAACTTCGGGATCGGCAGCTTCGCGAGCGTTTCGTCGAGCGCGGCCTGCAGGCCGTCGGCGAGCGTCGCGCCGGCTGCCGAATAGTTGATGAAGAACGCTTCGGCCTTGCCGTCCTGTGCGCGCTCGAGATCGGCGATCGACAGGTTCGGATGGCCCAGCGCCGCGAGCTTCTTCGCGAGCGGGGCGGTCGGCTTGCCTTCGGCGTCGAGCGCGACCGACACGGGCAGGACCTTTTCGCGGACCTGCTTTTCAGGGGCGACGGCGCGTACGTTCTGCACGACGACGGCGAGGCGGCGCGGCGTGGCGTAGCGTTCGAACACGAGTTCGCCTTCGACGAGGTCGCGCGCCGCGAGGCGTTGCGCAAGACCTTCGGCGAATGCGTCGCCGAGGCGCGCGAGGGCCTTCGGCGGCAGCTCTTCGGTCAGCAGTTCGACGAGCAGGGGGGCGGGATGATTGTGCGTCATGATTGGAATGAATCTCGTCTCGTCAGTCCTGATCGATCTTGCGTTCGACCTTGAGCGGCGGCGCCCACGCCGGCTGTGCGGCGTCCTGGGCGTCGGTGGTGAGGCCCGGCACGCCCGGCGGGTTGCCGAGCATCGGGAAGCCGAGCTTCTCGCGCGAGTCGTAATAAGCCTGTGCGACGAGACGCGACAGCGCGCGGATGCGGCCGATGTACGCTGCGCGCTCGGTCACCGAGATCGCGCCGCGTGCGTCGAGCAGGTTGAACGTGTGGCCGGCCTTCAGCACGAGCTCGTACGCGGGCAGCGCGAGCTGCGCGTCGATCATCTTCTTCGCTTCCGCTTCGTAGCTGTTGAAGAACGTGAACAGCAGGTCGACGTTCGCGTGCTCGAAGTTGTAGGTCGATTGCTCGACCTCGTTCTGGTGGTAGACGTCGCCGTACGACAGGCGGCGCAGCTCGGGGCCGTTCGGGCCTTGCTCTTCCCACTCGGTCCACACGAGGTCGTACACGTTTTCGACCTTCTGCAGGTACATCGCGAGGCGCTCGAGGCCGTACGTGATCTCGCCGAGCACCGGCTTGCATTCGAGGCCGCCGACTTCCTGGAAATACGTGAACTGCGTGACTTCCATCCCGTTCAGCCACACTTCCCAGCCGAGGCCCCACGCGCCGAGCGTCGGGTTTTCCCAGTCGTCCTCGACGAAGCGCACGTCGTTCTGCTTCAGGTCGAAGCCGAGCGCCTCGAGCGAGCCGAGGTACAGGTCGAGGATGTTTTCCGGCGCCGGCTTGAGCACGACCTGGTACTGGTAGTAGTGCTGCAGGCGGTTCGGGTTCTCGCCGTAACGGCCGTCCTTCGGGCGGCGCGACGGCTGCACGTACGCGGCGCGCCACGGCTCGGGACCGATCGCGCGCAGGAACGTGTGGACGTGCGACGTACCCGCGCCGACTTCCATGTCGATCGGCTGGAGCAGGGCGCAACCCTGCTTGTCCCAGTAGGACTGCAGCGTCAGGATGATTTGCTGAAACGTAAGCATGAAGAGCCTTCGTGGCGCTGGCGCTCCGTTGCGGGCGGCGCTCCGGGCGGGGCCCGGAGGGTCGGCTCGCGCGGCGGCGCGGCTTGTTAGTGTGCTGAAACGCGTAATTTTACCGGATCGGCGAGCGGATGCGGCCGGAACGCGGGCGGGCGCACCGTCGGCCCCGTTCTTGCGGCCTGCGCGGGCGTGACCGGCGTGCGGCGGGCGGCCGCGAGGGGCCTCTTGCGACGCGTGTGCCGCGTGGCTTTGCGTGGGCGTTAAGATGCGCGTATTGCGGTGCGCGTGACGCGTGCCGCGCCACCGCTAGCCGATCCCGACTGCATGGACGATCCGACCGATATCCTCATTCCGCTGCTTCCGCCTTTCCTCGCGCTGCTCGGGCAGGCCGCCGATGCGCAGGCGCGCGGCGAGCACGCCGCGCACGATCTGTGGCTCGCCGCCGCCGCGCATCTGCATGCGGTCGACGCCGATGCGCTCGCGCAACTCACCGGCGTACTTGTCTCGCGGCAGCGTACGGCCGATGCGATCGCGCTCGCCGAATGCGCGGTGCGCGTGCAGCCGGGCGCGACTGCGTACTTCAATCACGGCTACGCGCTGCAGATGGCGGGCCGGCACGCGGACGCCGTGGCGCCGTATCGCGCGGCACTGGCGCTCGATGCCGACCGGCCATCGCTGCGCAACAACCTCGCGATCGCGCTGCGGCTGTCGGGCAGCGACCGAGCGGAGGAGATCACGCTGCTCGAAGCGGCCGTGCGTTTCGATCCACGCGACGTGCAGGCGTGGATCAACCTCGTCGTCGCGCGGATCGCGACGCACGACCTGGACGCCGCGCTCGCGTGCGCCGCGCGGCTCATCGAGCTCGCGCCCGACAACGCACTCGCGATGAACAACGTCGCGCTGGCGATGAAGGAGGCGCAGCGCTGGGACGACGCCGAGCGCTACGCGGCGCGTGCGAGCGAGCTGGCGCCCGACGACGCGTCGTACCGTTTCAACCTGGCGATCGTCCAGCTCGTGCGCG
>NZ_JAAGPB010000510.1:0-5742 GCF_017104585.1 Burkholderia sp. Ac-20392 | reverse complement strand
CCGTCGTGCGGGCTCATCGCAACGCGCGCATCCTGATCGTCGGGCAGGCGCCGGGCGCCCGCGTCCATGCGAGCGGCATCCCGTGGGACGACGCGAGCGGCAAGCGGCTGCGCGGCTGGCTCGACGTCGACGCCGACACGTTCTACGACGAAACGCGCTTCGCGATCGTGCCGATGGGTTTCTGCTACCCGGGCCGCGGCGCAAGCGGCGACAACCCGCCGCGCCCCGAATGCGCGCCGCTGTGGATCGACCGGTTGCTCGCCCAGCTGCCGTCGATCCGGCTCACGCTGCTGATCGGCCAGTACGCGCAGCGGCATTTCCTGCGCGACACCCGCAAGGCCACGCTGACCGACACCGTGCACGCCTGGCGCGACTATGGCCCCGACGTGTTGCCGCTGCCGCATCCGTCGCCGCGCAACCAGGCGTGGTTCAAGCACCACCCGTGGTTCGACGCCGAGGTCGTGCCCGAGCTGCGGCGCCGGGTCGCGCCGCTGATCACCCGATAAACACAACCGCTGCCAGGTCGCGACGCTTCGCGACATCCCCATTATCCGTATCGAATCCAGCATGAACGACACCCCCACCGACCTCGACTTTGCCTGCAACGGCTGCGGCGGATGCTGCCGCGACCTGCGCATTCCGCTGACGATCGACGAGGCCACTGCGTGGCTGCAGCGCGGCGGCCACGTGGAGCTGCTGTGCGACGCAATGCCGTGGCTCGTCGAGCCCGAGCCCGACAACGCGTTCGCCGCGTACAAGCGCGTGCGCTCGACCGCCGCACTCAGCGGCTCGCTGCCCGTCCGCATCACGGTGATGCTCACGGCAACCCATGCCGGGCCATGCCCGAACCTGCTCGACGACCTGCGCTGCGCGATCTACGACGAGCGCCCGCTCGTGTGCCGGATCTATCCGGCCGAAGTGAATCCGTTCGTGCCGCTGGTGCCGGACGGCAAGCAATGCACGCCCGACGCGTGGCAGCAGGCGCCGTTCGTCCGCGGCGGCACGATCGTCGACGCGGACACCCGCGAGAACATCGCACGCTCGCGTGCGGCAAGCGAAGCCGAGACGCCGCTGCGGGCGCGGCTTTGCGCGGCATTGGGGATCGATACGGCGGCCGTGGCCAACGAAGGGTTCGCCGTCCATGCGCCGCCGGCCGCCACGCTGCTCGCCGCGCTGACGGCGCTGCGCGCAGCGGAGTCGGAGTCCGTGCCCGCCAACGCCGACGACGCCATCGCCTGGACGCTCGTATCGAACCGCACGTCGACGATGGACGCGCTCGTGTCGGTCGGTGCGGCAAGTCAGCGTGCAGGTAGCGGCAATCCGCACGCCCGTTATCTCGGCTTCCACCCGGACGAATGATCGCCGCGCGGCACGCCGCGAGCGACACCGGGCAACGTCGTGCGGCCGCACTGATCGCCGTCGCGCCCGGTTCGCTGTACCATCGCGGCTCAACCGCGTCACGAACAGCAGAATCCTTCATGCCCTCCATCGCCCCGCCGCGCCTGTACGGGATGCCCGAACGCAGCGACCGGCTCGACTTCTACATCCGCGACCAGGCGTCGCGCCAGGCGATCACCGAGCCGCACCGGCACGCGTATTTCCAGATCCAGTTCAATCTCGGCGGCGACACCGAGCAGCGGATCGGCGGCGTCACGCGGCCGTTTCCGCGTGGCGCGCTCGCGTTCGTGCTGCCGCACCGCGAGCACCTGATCCCGCATCCGGAAGGCGCGCACTTCATCGTGATCAACTTCAGCCAGGCGTTCCTGCGCGCCGATCTCGACGTCGACCCGCTCGATCTCGAGGACGTGCCCGCGCACCGCTTTCCCGAGCTGACGCCGTTCCGCTTCCAGGAACACCTCGACTTCATCCTGACCGGCGACACCTACGACGAAGCGCGCCGCCTCGCGCTGTGCATGCTCGACACCGATCGCGTGCGCACGTTCGGCTCGACCACGCTGCTGCGCGGCTACCTGCTGCAGCTGATCGGGCTCGTCTGCACGCAGTACGCGGGTGCACTCGACAAGCTCGCGCAGCGCGGCGCCCAGCGCGCAGGCCGGCGCGACGCGCTCGCGCGCGTGCTGCGCCACGTGCGCGCCAACCTGACCCGTGAAGACCTGACGCTCGCCGCGACCGCCGAAGCCGCGTTCCTGTCGCCCAACTACCTCGCGCACCTCGTTCGCAAGGAAACCGGCAGCACCTTCACCGATCTCGTGACCGAGCGCCGGATCGCGCTCGCGCAGTCGTTGCTGGCTCACACGAGCCGGCGCATCGCGGATATCGCGCGCTCGGTCGGCTTCCGCGACGAAGGGTATTTCGCGCGGCGCTTCCGTGCGCGGGTCGGCGTGTCGCCGAAGGCGTACCGCGACGCGAATGCCGCGCTGCCGAACGGCGACGACGCACCGGCGGCCGCCGACGCGTAGTTTTGTCCCGGTAAAACGCAGTTGCGTCGCATCCGGCCGCACGGGCGTCGGGTATCGTTTCACGCATGCCGGCCCGTGCGCCGCACGGGCGCGGCATCCGTCTTCCCACCGAACGAGGCCATCCGATGTCCGCTTATGTCATCGACGCTGCCGAGCGTCCTTCCGTCGAAGTCGAACAGTCGTCCGCGCGCTTTCCGGTGCGCCGCGTCTTCTGCGTCGGCCGCAACTACGCCGACCACGCGCGCGAAATGGGCGCCGATCCCGACCGCGAACCGCCGTTCTTCTTCACGAAGCCGGCCGACGCGATCGTCCCGGCCAGCGGCACCGTCGCCTACCCGCCGCTGACGAACGACCTTCATCATGAAATCGAGCTGGTCGTCGCGATCGGCAAGGACGGCCGGTCGATCGACCCGGTCGACGCGCTGTCGCACGTGTGGGGCTACGGCGTCGGCGTCGACCTCACGCGCCGCGACCTGCAGGCCGAAGCGAAGAAGCTGAGCCGTCCGTGGGACTGGGCGAAGGGCTTCGACGCATCGGGCCCCGTGACCGCGCTGCGCGCGGCATCGGCCACCGGCCACCCGGCGACGGGCCGCATCTGGCTCGCAGTGAACGGCGACACGCGCCAGCAAGGCGACCTGGCCGACATGATCTGGGCCGTGCCCGACGTCATCGCGTATGTGTCGCGCTCGGTCGAGCTGAAGGCCGGCGACCTGATCTTCACCGGCACGCCGGCCGGCGTCGGTGCGCTGCAGCCCGGCGACCGCGTCACGGGCGGCGTCGACGGCGTCGCGACGTTCGAATTCGTCGTGGGCGCGAAGCCGTAAGTCGTAAGTCGTCACGCAGCACGCAGCACGCATGGCGGCCGCCTGCCCGGGGCCGCCGTGCGATATCCCGATTTCGGTCAGTCGTAGCGGCGCAGGAATGCGTCGGCGACAGCCGGTGGATTCAGCACCTTCGCCGATTCGTTTTCCAGCGCCTCGGCAGCGTCGTCGTCGCTGATCGACACGAACAGCGTGATCGCCGCCCTCTCGTCGCCCGTGCCGAACAGGCCTTCACGGTCGAGCAGGCGCAACGCCGCGATCATGTCGGCGTGCAGTTGCCGCGAAAATTCCGGGAATCTCGACCGGACAAACTGCGGACTCAGCACGTCATCGGCGAGCTTGCCGCAGATCGCATTGAACGGCGACGCTTCAGCCGCCGCGTACGCCCATTCGGAAAAGCCCCACGCATACCACGGGTCGTCGTCCGGGACGGCCTGTTGCTCGCGGATCCGGCGCAGCCCCTCGACCGAATTGGCCGCCGGCACCACCGTCATCGCGCCGCTGTCGGTATACAGCGCGAACGCGTAGAAATGCTCGTCCGGGTGCAGCGCCCGCAGCGCCCTGAATGTCGCCCTCGCGGCGTCGGCAATCTCCCGCTGGAAATCAGAAAAGTCGCTCATCGCATCCTCGTCCAGTCGCCCTGCGCGCGTCGGACAGGACGCGGTGCGCGGAGGGTTCGTCGTCTCCCGATATTCGACCGATTGTCCGCCAATCGCCCGCGGCACGGTAGCGCACCCATACCCGGGCCCGATTCCGCGCCGCTGCGTTCACTGCCCCGCGTCCCGCGCATCGAACACCCGCACGCAGACGGCCGCCGCCAGCGCGATCGACGCTGACAGCAGCATCATCACGAGCGGCGCATAGCCTGCGTTGCCGGCCGTCAGCACCGCCCCCGTCAGCGACGAAAGTGCCGCGCCACCGGCGATCGTCATCGCGCCCGCCAGCCCGGACGCGCTGCCTGCCAGGTCCGGGCGCACCGACACCGCGCCGGCATGCGCGCCGGGATTGGTCAGCCCGTTGCCGATGCCGACCAGCACGCACGGCCCGAACCATGCGATCGCCTGCGTCGCGCCACCGAACATCAGCGCGAGGCCGATCAACGGCCCCGCGCACGCGACCACCCGTCCGCACAGGATCGTCGTGGCCAGCGCGTAGCGGCGCGCGTATCGCGCGGCCAGGAAGCTGCCGCACACGAAACCGGCCGTGATGGTCCCCATGTAGAAGCCGATCTCCGCCGGCGCGATGCCGAACACCGTTTGCGCGGCGATTGGCGCGCCGGCCAGGAACGCGTAGAACGAGCCGGTCGAAAACGCCATGCAGAGCGCATAGGCCCAGAAGCGGCGCGCACGGAGCAGCGCCGGATACGCACGAAGCTGCTGCCCGAGGCTCGACGACCGGTTCGCATGGGTTTCGACGAGATCGAACGCACACCAGACGAACAGCGCGAAGCCCACCGCGCCGAGCAGCCAGAAGCTCGCACGCCAGCCCATCGTCTGGTCGAGCGCGCCGCCGAGCGTCGGGCCGAGCATCGGCGCAAACGCGGCCGCCATCGCCGCATAGCCGATCCGGCTCGCCGCCCGCGCACCGCCGCCGGTATCCCGGATCGTCGCCATCGACACCGGATAGACCGACGTGATCGCCGCCTGCATCAGCCGGCATGCCAGGAATGCGCGAATATCGGTCGCCATCGCGCAGCCGAGCGAGCCGAGCGCGAACACGCCGACGCTCGCCAGCACGACCGGCCGCCGCCCGAACCGGTCCGACAGCGGCCCCATCACGAATTCGAGCGATGCGGCCACCGCCGCGTAACCGCCGAGCGACAACGCGACGAGCGCATAGTCGGCACGCAGGTCGCGCGCGATGGCCGGCAACGACGGCAGGAACAGGCTCAGCGGCAGCACCGAGCATGCGCACAGCAGGATCAGCGTCGCGAGTCTCGGCGACGCCCGTTCGGAAGCGATCGGCAGGTTCGATTGCAAGCGGATGCCCTCCATGCACGTGCCGCACGGCCGTGCGCAATGCAAAAAAAAGCCCCCGAACGAGTCGGGGGCGCATGGGTGCCGGCGCGGTGCCGCTACCGGACCCTGCGCCTGTGGACTACTACGATGATGAATGCTGCTTTCATGCCGGATGGCTCCTGATTGCCTGGCTGACTGCGTGCGAGATCGGGCGATGGTAGGCCGACGATACCGGCCGCGTCAACGCCCTACCGCGCGTGCACCGACACGAACTTCCGTGCGTTGTTGCGCTGGATCAGCACCGCGATCACGCTGCCGTTCGCTTCGAGCGTCGGTATGTCATCGGGCGTCTCGAGCAGCGTGTCGTTCAGTTCCAGCACGACATCGCCCGGCTGGATGCCCGCTTTGGCTGCCGGGCCGTGCACCGCGTCCACCATCATCCCGACCGCGAGCCCGGTCGAGCGGCGCTCGTCGTCGCTCAGCGCGTGCATCGTCAGCCCGAGACGGTCGCCGCCGTCGCCCGCGCCTGCCCCCGGCCCCGGG
>NZ_JAAGPB010000509.1:0-5711 GCF_017104585.1 Burkholderia sp. Ac-20392 | reverse complement strand
GGCGCGACGCTGCGTGCGGCGGCGCGGCTCGCGACCGGCGATCTCGCGGGGGCGGCGGCTGCGCTGCCGGGTGTCGGGCATGCCGCGCTGCTCGCGAGTTACACGCATGCGTTCGATCGGTTGTTGATCGGGCTGGCGGTCGTGACGGTGCTGTGTGCGGGGGTGGTGTTTGCGTTTCTCGGCGGCCGGCAGGCGGCCGATGAAACGGGCGGCGACACCGACGAGCACGCGCATGCCGACGTGCCGGTGCGCAGCCGGATCGAAGCGGCTTGTGTGGAGACGCACGTGCGTTGAGCGTCGAGTTATCGCGTACGGGCGCTCCGGCCACGGCGGCCGGAGCGCCGTCTTGTTTCGTCATCGCTGCATTCGCCCGCTGACGATCAGCCGTGTCCATCACGCCAGCACCAGCGGCGGCAGCGCCGCATCCGCCCGTGCCTGCGCCTGTTCCACTTCAATCACCACATAGCGCCGTGCATCGGGCCACAGATGCGCGCGGCTTGCCACCTCCTCGTCGATCGTCGCGCGGCCCTGCACGAGCCAGGTCGTCTGGCGCACGAAGTCGACGAACAGCAGCGCGACGGCCGGATTCACGAGCAGGTTGCCGATCGTGTTGAACAGGTTGTTGCCCGCGAAGTCGGGCAGCACGAGCGTGCGGCGGTCGGGCATGTCGACGAGCGGCTCGAACGAGCCGTCCGCGCGCGGCTGGCGGCCGCGGTACGAGCAGTCGCTGTTGCCGGCCGCGTCGGCGGTCGCGACGATCAGGAACGCCTGCTCGCGGATGAACGCGATGGCGTCGTCGGTCAGGGGGCCGAGGTCGTTCATGGTGTCGGTCGGCGCACATGCCGTTGCGTGGGAATGCGTATGGCGTACGCAAGCGACATGCCACGCGGCGTGGCCGGCAGCCGTGCGCAGGTGTGTCGGCGCACTGTGGAAATTTCGAACACCGTGCCGGCGCGCTGTGCAGTCGCACTGTTCAGAATCGGCACACCCGCCATGCTGCGTCGGTGAACACGGCACGGTGCGCACGCGGGCCGGCCGTGGTCGCCGCGCTTCCGTCCTGCTTCCGTCCCGTTTGGCACGCATGTTGCGTAAACGGGTGCAGCGCAATTCCAACCGGCGCTGTACTCACACAAGCACGATGAACAGGAGACATGTATGAACCCGTTTGACCTGAAGCAACTGGGCCTCGACGTCGAATACCCGTACCGTCAGCAATACGACAACTACATCGGCGGCAAGTGGGTTCCGCCGGTGAAAGGTGAGTACTTCGAGAACGTGTCGCCGATCAACGGCCAGCCGTTTTGCCGCATCCCGCGCTCGGGTGCCGACGACATCGAGGTCGCGCTCGACGCCGCCCATGCCGCGCGCCGCAAGTGGGGCAAGACGTCCGTCGCGGAACGCGCGAACCTGCTGCTCGCCGCCGCGGACCGGATGGAAAAGAACCTGAAGCTGCTGGCCGTGGCCGAGACGATCGACAACGGCAAGCCGCTGCGCGAGACGATGGCGGCCGACCTGCCGCTCGCGATCGACCACTTCCGCTACTTTGCGGGCTGCATCCGCGCGCAGGAAGGCGGCATTTCCGAAATCGACGACAACACCGTCGCGTATCACTTCCACGAGCCGCTCGGCGTCGTCGGCCAGATCATCCCGTGGAACTTCCCGCTGCTGATGGCCGCGTGGAAGCTCGCGCCGGCGCTCGCGGCCGGCTGCTGCGTGGTGATGAAGCCGGCCGAGCAGACGCCCGCGTCGGTGCTGGTGCTGATGGAACTGATCGGCGACCTGTTCCCGGCCGGCACGATCAACATCGTGAACGGCTTCGGCAAGGAAGCGGGCGAAGCGCTCGCGACCAGCAAGCGCATCGCGAAGATCGCATTCACCGGCTCGACGCCGGTCGGCAAGCACATCCTGCGCGCGGCGGCCGACAGCCTGATCCCGTCGACGGTCGAACTGGGCGGCAAGAGCCCGAACATTTTTTTCGCCGACGTGCTCGACCAGGACGACGCGTTCCTCGACAAGGCGCTCGAAGGGCTCGCGATGTTCGCGTTGAACCAGGGCGAAGTGTGCACGTGCCCGTCGCGGATCCTGATCCAGGAATCGATCTACGAGAAGTTCATCGAGAAGGCGGTCGCGCGCGTCGAGCGCATCAAGGCCGGCCACCCGCTCGACCTGCAGACGATGATCGGCGCGCAGGCGTCGCAGCAGCAGCTCGACAAGATCCTGTCGTACATCGACATCGGTCGCGGCGAAGGCGCGCAATGCCTGACGGGCGGCGAGCGCACGGCGCCGGCGGCGGAACTCGGCACGGGCTACTACGTGAAGCCGACGATGCTGCTCGGCAACAACAAGATGCGCGTGTTCCAGGAAGAGATCTTCGGGCCGGTCGCGTCGGTGATGACGTTCAAGGACGAGCAGGACGCGATCGAACTCGCGAACGACACGTTCTACGGGCTCGGCGCAGGCGTATGGACGCGCAACGGCACGCGTGCGTACCGGATGGGCCGCGAAGTCGAGGCCGGCCGCGTGTGGACCAACTGCTACCACCTGTATCCCGCGCACGCGGCGTTCGGCGGCTACAAGCAGTCGGGGATCGGCCGTGAGACGCACAAGATGGCGCTGTCGAACTATCAGCAGACGAAGTGCCTGCTGGTGAGCTACCAGGCCGAAGCGCTCGGGTTCTTCTGATCCGCGCGTGGGCGCCCTGGCCGGCCGGCAGTGGTATGCCGGCTGGTCAGGGCGCCGAGTTTCAGCGTCAGCGGCGAAGTGTCGGATGCCGGATGGTCGTCGATCGCGTGTCGCGCCGGGCGACGTGGCTGCCTGGCCGACGACCGGTGCGCGGATGCATGCCGTGCGGCCGACCGGTGATCCGGAGATTGGCCGTTTCCGCCCATTCGCATTCGTCACCCGGCGCCGGCCGCGCATTGCCGCGGCCTTCGCCGGAAACGATACCGATGGTCGTTTGCTCGCGGCGGCAAGTTGAGCCGGCGCGCCGGACGTAAAACCCCATGTCAGAACCGCCCCGATCCTATCCGCGCCATCCCGTGTTCCACGCGGGCGAGCTCGACGCGCATCACCGCTTTGGCGTCGCCGACGAAGCCGAGCGGATGAGCGACGTCGTGACGACGCGGCTGAGCATCGGCGTGCGGCAGTTCATCGAGACGCAGCCATTCATGTTCGTCGGCACGGCGTGTGGCGGGCAGGCGGGCATGACCTGCGACATCGTGCAGAGCCGGCGCGATGCGAACGGCGACCTGCTGCCGGTCGTGCGCGTGATCGATACGAAGACGCTGCGCTTCGTGCTGCCGGTGTACGGCGAGAACGACGGCGGCCGGGTCGACGCGGCGCGGTGCAATGGCAGCGGCGTCGGGTTGCTGTTCGTCGACTTCATGCGCGGTATCCGTTACCGGATCAACGGGCGCGCGACGCTGCGTACGGATCTGTCCGAGGCGGATGCGGCGCCCTGGCCGGCCGGCAGCGCGATCGTCGAGCTGGCGGTCGCGCAGGCGTACGGCAATTGCGGCACGCGGGTCGTGCGGCTGCGGCCCGCGAACGGCGGCTAGCCGGCCGTCGCGTATCGCCGACGGAGCGGAGCGTACCGGGTGCGCCGGCGTGGCGCGTGCCGCACTGGCGGGGTGCGTACGGCGGCGCGTTTGGACACGCGTGCATGGCGCGCACAGGCCGTGAAGCGTCGAATGAAGGGCTTTGCGCGGGTCGCGCACGGTTCGGCACGGGAATTGCGTGACAGGCGCGGTTCCGGGCAGGAGAGGGAGGACACGATGGACCAACACGTGGCGTGCAGCGAAGAACCGACGGCCGAAGACACGCGGCGCAACGCGCAGGGCGACGATGCGCTGGCCGGGCAGGCAGTTGTCAGCGTCGCCCATGACGCGGACGAGCAGGCGCGCAACCTGATCGGCTGGCGGCAGACCTACGACCAGCTCGCGGCTGGCCGCTTCGTCGGCACGCTGACCGAGCTGCCGCTCGACACGATGAAGCTGTTTCGCGAATCGACGAGCCATCTGCTGCGCCAGGCGTGCGAGGTGCGCGGCGATGCGTACTGGTTCGGCATCCCGCTCGTGTGCGACGGCACCGCGCGCGTCGATGCGTGCCGCATCGGCCCTGGCGCGCTCGCGTTCCGGCCCGGCAACGTCGAATTCGAACTGGTGACGCCCGCGCAGTTTTCGATCTACGGCGTCGTCGTGCGCGGCGACGTGCTGCGCCGCTATGCGGAGGAGGTCGAGCGCCGGGCGCTCGACGAGCGGCTGTTCACGCAGCGCGTAATGCAGGTCGGCGATGCGCGGCTCGCGCGCCTGTGTGCGTTGCTCGGCCGCCGGCTCGATGGTGCGGTGGCGATGTCCGGCCCGCTGGCCGACGCGCAGCGCGACGACCTGCAGGCCGAGGTGCTGGCCGCGCTGTTCGACGCGTGCGCGCAACCGGCCGACGACGAAACCGGCCGCGCGCCGTCGATGCGCCGCTGGATCGTCGAACAGGCACGCGACTACGTGCTCGCGCACCGCACGCGCCCGGTCGGCGTGCCCGAGCTGTGCGAGCAGTTGCACGTGAGCCGGCGCACGCTGCAGTACTGTTTCCAGGACGTGCTCGGCATGGCGCCCGCCACCTATCTGCGCACGCTGCGGCTGAACGGCGCGCGGCGTGACCTGTGCGGCCGCGCGGCCGGTTCGGTGCAGGATGTGGCGGAGGCGTGGGGCTTCTGGCATCTCAGCCAGTTCGCGACCGATTACCGGCGGCTGTTCGGCAAGCGGCCGTCGGAGACGCTGCGCGATCGCGCGGTGATGGTGGCGGTGGGGTGAGCGCGGGGCGGTAGTCGGAGCGGTTCTGGCTTTGGCTTCGACGCTGGCTTTGGCACCAGCACCGGCACCAGCACCAGCACCAGCACCAACTCGGCTCCAGCTCGGCTCGGCTCAGGCTCCGGCCCACACGGCGCGTACCCGCAGCTACGCTTTCGGCCTCGCAACTGGCCGCCGCACCCTGTTTCCCTAATCGGCCGTAGCCGCCGCCTCGCGCGGCGCGGGCCACGCCAGCGCATCCCAGTCGATCGCGCGATAGGCAGCCTCGACCGCCGCGAGATCGGCCGGCCGCTCGCTGCGATGCAGCCCGCGCAATTCGGTGGGCACATCGAGCGCGACAGGCACGCAATGCGGATAGTCGCGCACGCGCAGTGCCGGCCCGATCGTCGTAAAACACGCGAGCGTCGGCACGTCGAAACCGTCGGCGAGATGCAGCGCGGCCGTGTCGGGCGCGAACAGCAGGCTGGCACCCTTGACCCATGCGATGAACCGGGCCGTATCGTCGGCCGCATCGGCGCTTACGTCGACATAGGCGGGATGCGAAACGGGCCCGAACCCCGCCACCGGCAATCCATAGCGCTGCGCGAGTTGCTCGACGAACGTTGCCCGCAGCGCCGGCGGCACGCTACGCAACGCGGTGCTCGCGGTCGGGCAGAACAGCACGTACGGGCGTCGCCAGTCCTCAGGCAACGCAGGCAGCGGCATTTGCGCGAGCCAGCGGTTGCGCTTGGCCGACGCCGGCACCGACGCGGGTTCGACACCAAGCGCGTCGAGGAAGAAATCGATCATCGGCAGCCGCGCGAACGCGGGCCAGTACAGGTGATTGCCGACGTCGATGCACGGCGCATCCGCCGGCAGCGCGTCGGCGGGGTACGGCAGTGCGCGCGACGGCGCGACGATGTCGGA
>NZ_JAAGPB010000508.1:0-5626 GCF_017104585.1 Burkholderia sp. Ac-20392 | reverse complement strand
CGACACGATCGATCCGGCGCTGGTCACGGTCGGCCAGCCCGGCGCGGCCGGCGGCCGCTCGACGCTGACCGTGCTCGACCTGTGCCTCGACGCGGCACTCGCCGGCGACATCGACGCAATCTGCTTCGCGCCGCTGAACAAATACGCGATGAAGCTCGGCGGCCTGAAACACGAGGACGAGCTGCACCACTTCGCCGAAGCGCTCGGCGTGACCGGCTATTTCTGCGAATTCAACACGCTCGGCGAGCTGTGGACCGCACGCATCTCGTCGCACATTCCGCTGAAGGATGCGCCGGGCTACCTGAGCATCGAGCGGATCGAACAGGCCTCCGAACTGATCTACCGGTCGCTGCTCGCGAACGGCGTCGCAACGCCGAAGGTGGCGATCGCCGCGTTCAACCCGCACGGCGGCGACGGTGGCAGCTGCGGCCGCGAGGAAGTCGACATCATCGAGCCGGCCGTACGCCAGCTGCAGTCGCGCGACTGGCCGACCGACGCGCCGTTCCACGGCCCGTTCCCCGCCGACACGATCTTCCTGAAGGCGCAGGCCGGCGACTACCAGGCGATCGTCACGATGTACCACGACCAGGGGCAGATCGCGATCAAGCTGCTCGGCTTCTCGCGCGGCGTAACCGTGCAGGGCGGGTTGCCCGTGCCGATCACGACGCCCGCGCACGGCACCGCGTACGACATCGCGGGCCGCGGCACGGCCGACGTCGGCGCGACCTGGCAGGCGCTGCAGATCGCCTGCCGGATGGGCGCCGCGCGCCGCACCACCCCCGTTTCGGCGTGACGTTCGCGCGCCCCTTACACACGACAACATCGATTCCCGGAGACACCCTCATGAAAATCCGTTCCGTCCGCGCCCGCGTATTCCAGTGGAAAGGCAAGACCGTCCCGCCGCAGGGCAACTTCTGCTCGAACGCGATGGACCTGCTGTACGCACCGCAGGAAACGATGAGCACGTTCCGCTTCCATTCGTGGACGGTCGTCGAAGTCGAGACCGACGACGGCATCGTCGGCCTCGGCAACGTCGCGCTCGCGCCGCATGTCGCGAAGGTGATCATCGACCAGTACCTCGCGCCGCTCGTGATCGGCCAGGACCCGTGGGACTACGAATACCTGAACCAGCGGATGTATCGCGCGACCCACGCATGGGGCCGCAAGGGCATCGGCATGGCGGCGATCTCGGCGGTCGACATCGCGATCTGGGACATCCTCGGCAAGAGCGTCGGCAAGCCCGTGTTCAAGCTGCTCGGCGGCCGCACCAAGGAAAAGATCCCCTGCTACTACTCGAAGCTCTACCGCACCGACCTGCGGGAGATGCAGGACGAGGCGCAGCGCTACCTGAAGGAAGGCTTCCGCGCGTTCAAGATGCGCTTCGGCTACGGGCCCGCGCACGGGCAGCAGGGCGTGACCGAGAACCTGAAGTCGGTCGCGGCGATCCGCGAGGTGATCGGCTACGACAACGACCTGATGCTCGAGTGCTACATGGGCTGGAACCTCGAGTACGCGAAGCGGATCCTGCCGAAGCTCGAGAAATACCAGCCGCGCTGGCTGGAAGAACCGGTGATCGCCGACGACATCGACGGCTATGCGGAGCTGAACCAGCTCACGCGCATTCCGATCTCCGGCGGCGAGCACGAGTTCTCGCTGTACGGCTTCAAGCAGTTGCTGGACCGCAAGGCCGTGTCGGTCGTCCAGTACGACACGAACCGCGTCGGCGGGATCACGATGGCGCACAAGATCAACGCGCTGTGCGAAGCGTACAGCGTGCCGGTGATTCCGCATGCGGGCCAGATGCACAACTATCACCTGACGATGAGCACGCTCGCGTCGCCGATGAGCGAGTACTTCCCGATGTTCGACGTCGAGGTCGGCAACGAGCTGTTCTATTACATCTTCGACGGCGAGCCGGTGGCCGAGAACGGCTTCGTGCAACTGCGCGACGACGTGCCGGGCCTCGGCCTCACGTTGAAGACCGAGTTCCTCGACCAGTTCGACATCGTCGAGTGAGGCCCGCCATGCACGCACGCTACCAGGGCGTTTTTCCGGTCGCACCGACGATCTTCGACGCGCACGGCGCGCTCGACCTCGACGGCCAGCGCCGCTGCCTCGACTTCATGATCGATGCCGGTTCGCAAGGCATCTGCATCCACGCGAATTATTCCGAGCAATTCGCGCTCGGCGACGACGAACGCGACCTGATCACGCGCACCACGCTCGAGCACGTCGCGGGCCGCGTGCCGGTGATCGTCACGACGTCGCACTTCAGCGCGCGGATCTGCGCGGCACGCAACCGGCACGCGCAGGCGATGGGCGCGGCGATGGTGATGGTGATGCCGCCGTACCACGGCGCGACGTTCCGTGTGCCCGAAGCGCAGGTGCGCGCGTTCTTCCGCGAAGCCGCCGACGGCCTCGACATTCCGCTGATGATCCAGGACGCGCCCGCGAGCGGCGTCGCGCTGTCCGCGCCGTTCCTCGCGTCGCTCGCCCGCGAGATCGACGCGGTGTCGTACTTCAAGATCGAGACGGCCGGCGCCGCGTCGAAGCTGCGCGAGCTGATCGCGCTCGGCGGCGATGCGATCGAGGGGCCGTGGGACGGCGAGGAAGGCATCACGCTGCTCGCCGATCTCGATGCCGGCGCGACCGGCGCGATGACGGGCGGCGGCTATCCGGACGGGATTCGCCGCATCACCGACGCGTATTTCGCCGGCCGCCGCGACGAAGCCGTCGAGCAATACGCGCGCTGGCTGCCGCTGATCAACTACGAGAACCGCCAGTCCGGCTTCCTGACCGCGAAGGCGCTGATGCGGGAAGGCGGCGTGATCGCGTGCGACCAGCCCCGCTCGCCCTGGCCCGAGCTGCATCCACAGGTGCGCGCCGGCTTGCTCGACGCGGCGCGGCGGCTCGATCCGCTCGTGCTGCGCTGGGGACGCTAGGCGCCAGGCACCCGGCATCGGTTCAACCGTGCAATGCCGCAGGGCGTTGCGCATCGGCGGCCGGTACGACACCGGCGCGTCACGGCGTGACAGCGGTCCATCAGAAGACCGCCGCCGCCCACCACCCAGACTGGAGACACCATGACCCTGTTGAACCCGGCCACCCCGGCCTACGAAGCGGGCGAAGCCATTCCGCGCCGCCGCTGGCTGCGCGTGATTCCGCCGCTGCTGCTCGCCTGCATCATTTCCTACATGGACCGCGTGAACATCGCGTTCGCGATGCCCGGCGGGATGAACGCCGATCTCGGCATGGACGCGACGATGGCCGGCCTCGCCGGCGGCATCTTCTTCTTCGGCTACCTGTTCCTGCAGATTCCCGGCGGCCGGCGCGCGGCGCTCGGCAGCGGCAAGACCTTCATCGCGTGGTCGCTCGTGAGCTGGGCCGTGCTGTCGGTGCTGACCGGGCTCGTCACGCACACCTGGCAACTGCTGACGCTGCGCTTCCTGCTCGGCGTGGCCGAGGGCGGGATGCTGCCCGTCGTGCTGACGATGGTCAGCCACTGGTTTCCCGATCGCGAACGCGGCCGCGCGAATGCGATGGTCATCATGTTCGTGCCGCTCGCCGGCATGATCACCGCGCCGCTGTCGGGCTTCATCCTCGCCGCGTACGACTGGCATCACCTGTTCTTCAGCGCGGGCGCGCTGTCGCTGCTGTGCCTCGTCGTGTGGCTGATGTTCGCCGACGACGGCCCGGAGACCGCCCGCTGGGTGTCGCCGCGCGAGAAGGCCTACATCCTCGACGCGCTGCGCGAGGAACAGGAACGCAAGCGCGCGGCCGGCACGCCGGCTGCCGCGTCGTTCGGCGAGATGCTGCGCAACCCGACGATCTGGCTGCTGATCGCCATCAACTTCTGCTATCAGGTCGGCATCTACGGCTATACGATGTGGTTGCCCACCCTGCTGAAAAACCTCACGCACACCGGGATGGGCAAGATCGGCCTGCTCGCGATGCTCCCGTATGTCGCGATGGTGATCGGGATGTTCGTCACGTCGTATTTGTCTGACCGAACCGGCAAGCGCCGACTGTTCGTGCTGCTGCCGCTGGTCGGTTTCGCCGCGTGCCTGGCGCTGTCGGTGCTCACGCATGCGTCGATGGCCGTGTCGTTCGCGTTCCTGATCGGCTGCGGCTTCTTCCTGCAGGCGGCCGCCGGCGTGTTCTGGGCGATTCCGCCGAAGCTCTGCAGCGTCGAGACGGCCGGCAGCGCGCGCGGCCTGATCAACGCGCTCGGCAATCTCGGCGGCTTCTGCGGCCCGTATGCGGTCGGCGTGCTGACCCAGCACGTGAGCGCGGCGGCCGGCGTGTACAGCCTCGCGATCACGCTCGCGGTGGCCGGCCTGCTCGCGCTGACGCTGCCGAAACGCTGCGAGGACTAAGACCGGCTACACGAATACGCAGGCTTGCTGACGAATTGACGGAGACACCACCATGAACGACATCCTGTTGCTGGTGCAGAAATGCGCCCACACCTTCAGCTTCTACGACCTCGACACGAAAACCGCGCTCAAGCACGTCGTGCTGCCGAACTTCCCGCACGAATTCACCGTCGACGTGAACGAGCGCTTTGCGTACATCGGCATCTTCGGGATCGAGACCGCGTGGTCACGCGGCCATGAAGGCGATCACCGGATCGCCGAGATCGATCTCGTCGCCCGCACGCACACGCGCATGCTCGACCTGTGGCCGTACTACCGGCCGCACGGGATGGCGAGCGACCGCGACGGCCGGCTCTACGCGATGAGCGAGGCGCACGACATGCTGCTCGTGTTCGACGAGCCGACCAGACAGCCCGTGCCGAACATGGCCGTGCCGTCCGGCGGCGTAAAGACGCACCTCGTCACGCTCACGCGCGATGCAAGCCGGGCGTATGGCGTCCACCTGCTGTCGAATACGGTCACGCAATTCCATCCGCGCGACGCGACGGTCGCCCCGCGTGCGGTGATGCCCGGCCCGCGCCCCGAAGGCAACGCGCTGTCGAGCGACGAGCGTACGCTGTTCGTCGCGAATCGCGGCGACGACACGCTGGTCGAGATCGATACCGACACGATGACCTGCGGCCGCCGCGTGAAGACGCGCAGCGATCCGAACCGCATCTACCGCACGAGCGCGCCCGACGGCCGCGACCTGCTGCTGCTGACCAATTCGGGCGAGCGGTCGATCTCCGTGTTCGATGCGCGGCAGTTGGAAGAGATCGAACGCATCGCGCTGCCCGCGAACCCGACCGCGCTGTCGTTCCATCCGTCGCGGCGCGTCGCGTACGTGTCGTTCCAGGACGACTACGTGCGCGAGCTCGATCTCGATACGTGGCGGTTCGTCGGCGCAATGGCGACGCTGCGCGAGCCCGATGCGTCGTACGTGCTCGCCGGAGCCCGCTGACATGCGCGACGCGTCGCCGCTCGACGGCATGCCGGATGCGCTCGTCGATGCGCATCACCACCTGTGGCGGCTCGATGCGGGCGCGCACTATCCGTGGCTGCAGGAAGACTACGATCCGGCGCGCTTCATGTTCGGCGATTACGCGGCGCTGTGCCGCGATTTCGGGGTCGACGAACTCCGGCACGCAGCGCAACGCGCACCGCTCGTCGCCAGCGTGCACGTCGAGGCCGAGCGGGCGTTTGTTTTTTTA
>NZ_JAAGPB010000507.1:0-5963 GCF_017104585.1 Burkholderia sp. Ac-20392 | reverse complement strand
CGCGGCGCTCGACGGCTGGCGCGGCGGCGTCGTCATCGTGAGCCACGACCGTGCGCTGCTCGCCGACGTGCAGCGCATCGTCGAGCTGACGCCGCAAGGCGTGCGCTCGTACGGCGGCAACTACGCGCTCTACCGCGCGCACCGCGACGCGGAACAGGATGCCGCGCAGTCTGCGCTCGACAACGCGCGTGCCGAACGCGGACGCGTCAGGCGCAGGCTGGAACAGGAACACGACACGATCCAGCGCCACGCGGCCGCGTCGCTGCGCGAGGCGAAGACGGCCAACCTGTCGTCGGGGGCAAAACAGAGCCGCAAGGGCGCGGCGCGCAACATCATGGGTACGGTGCGGCGCCACCAGAATGAATTCAAGGCGACGCTCGACGAACGCGTGCAGGAAGCGGCCGCGCGCGTCGAAGCCGATACGCCCGTGCTCGTGTCGCTGCCGGGCACCGAGGTCAGCGCGCGCCGCCAGCTGTTCACGCTCGACCGCGCGCAACCGCCGTGGCGCATCGCCGGCGATGCCGACGCGATCACATGGTCGGCCAGCGGCCCGGTGCGCATCGCTTTGACCGGCCCGAACGGCTGCGGCAAATCGACGTTGCTGCGCATGCTCGCGGGCGAGCTTTCGCCCCGTTCAGGCGCCTGCACGACGCACGTGAGCGCCGCGTATCTCGACCAGCGGCTTGTGCTACTCGATTCCGATCGTTCGATCGTCGAGCAACTGGGGCTGCTCGATACGCCGCTCGCCGAAGGCGACCTGCGCAGCCGGCTCGCGCTGCTGCAGCTCGATGCGGTGCGCGCGACGCAGCCGGCACGGCAACTGAGCGGCGGCGAACGGCTGAAGGCCGCGCTCGCGTGCGCGTTGTGGCGCGGCACGCCCGCGCAACTGCTGTTGCTCGACGAGCCGACCAATCACCTCGATCTCGAATCGGTGCGTGCGATCGAAGCCGCACTGGCCGGCTTCCCCGGTGCGATCGTGGTCGCGTCGCACGACACCGCGTTTCTCGCGGCGCTCGACCCGACGCACACGATGCAATGGCATCGCGACGGGTGGCGCTACGAACCCGTCGCATGAGGAGGACGCCGCTGTATCAGCCGGCGGTACGGAACCGCAGCACGCCGTCGTCGCCCTGCTCGCGAACGAGTTCGCCCGCGAGCCACAGCAGGTTCAGGTGCGCGAGCGCCTCGCCGAGCGCGAACGTCATCTGGTGGATGTCGAGCTCGCGGCGGCGGAACATGATCGGCACGATGTCGGCCGCGCTCATCGGCTTTTCCGCGCACGCGACGCGCACTTCGGCCAGGCGCGCGTCGTGGTGTTCGCGCAGTTGCGTGATGCGCGTGCGCACGCCGCGGAACGGCTTGCCGTGCGACGGCAGCACCAGCGTATCGGGCGCCATCGTCTCGTAGCGGCCGAGCGACTGCAGGTACAGCGCGAGCGGGTTCGCTTCCGGTTCGAGGTCGAACACGGACACGTTCGTCGAGATGCGCGGCAGCACCATGTCGCCGGAGATCAGCACGCCGTCCGCTTCGCTGTGCAGCGCGCAATGTTCAGGCGAATGGCCGAAGCCCGTCACGACGCGCCAGGTGCGCGCGCCGATCGTCACCGCGTCGCCTTCACGCAGGCGCCGGTAGCGCGGCGGCACGGCCGGCACGAGATCCGCGTAGTAGCTGCGGCGGTTGCGCAGCTTGTCGAGCGCGGCCGGATCGGTGAGCCCGTGGCGCGCGAAGTGATCGGCGGCGGCCGCGCCGCCCGCGTTCGAGCCGTTGCCGGCCGCCATCAGGCAGCCGAACATGTACTCGCCGAGCGTCATCCACAGCCGCACGTTCCAGCGGCCCTTGTCGCCGCCTTCGCACAGCCAGTTCGCGAGGCCGAAGTGATCGGGGTGGCAGTGCGTGACGAGCACGCGCAGCACGGGCAGGCCGTCGAGATGCGTGTCGAAGATCTGCTCCCAGTGCGTGCGGATCGCATCCGACGAGATCCCGCAATCGACGATCGTCCAGCCGGCCTGCCCGTCGATCTCGTCGCGCAGCAGCCAGAGGTTGATGTGATCGAGCGAGAACGGCAGCGGCATGCGCAGCCAGCGCACGCCGGGCGCGACCTCGAACGTGTCGCCCGCGGCGGGCAGCGTGTCGGCGAAGGGATAGTCGAGTTGGTGTTCCAGTGCGTTCATCGGTGGGGCGTCTCGTCGTTATCGGTGCGAATGCGCGCCGGCGGCAGGCCGTGGCGGGCGTTCCGTCGATTCTATCGCCGTCCCGGGGAACGCGTGCCCGGCGGCCAGCACCCCGTCAAAAAAAGTTCGTGCCAGAATCGGTTCCGTACCCGTATCTTTACGCGAAGATGCCCCGAACGGCCTCCAACGGTGGATAACCCGCCGCTTGCCGGCCGGCCGCGCATCGCCGCGAAGCCCTTGAACCGCCCGCTTGGGCGCTAAAATGGCGAGTGCTTACAGCCCCTCCCGAACGAGCCTGCACGCGATGAATCACTTCCCCAAACTGCTGTCTTCGCAGATCGGTTTCGACGTCGCGCAGACGATGCTCGAAAACTTCGACCGCCACTACCGGATCTTCCGCGACGCGGCCGTCGAGGCGAAGACGCTGTACGAGCATGGCGACTGGCACGGGCTGCAGCGGCTCGCGCGCGAGCGGATCACGTCGTATGACGATCGCGTGAAGGAATGCGTCGAGGTGCTGGAAGACGAATACGACGCGGAAAACATCGACGACGAAGTGTGGCAGCAGATCAAGCTGCACTACATCGGCCTGCTCACGTCGCACCGCCAGCCCGAGTGCGCGGAGACCTTCTTCAATTCGGTGTGCTGCAAGATCCTGCACCGCTCGTACTTCAGCAACGATTTCATCTTCGTGCGCCCGGCGATCTCGACCGAGTATCTGGAGAACGACGAGCCGGCCGCGAAGCCGACCTACCGCGCGTACTATCCGGGCACCGACGGGCTCGCGACCACGCTCGAGCGGATCGTCACGAACTTCCAGCTCGAGCCGGAATTCGACGATCTGCCGCGCGACATCGCGTGTGTGATGCAGGCGATCCACGACGAATTCGGCCACTTCGACGAAGCGCCGAATTTCCAGATCCACGTGTTGTCGTCGCTGTTCTTCCGCAACAAGAGCGCGTACATCGTCGGCCGCATCATCAACGCCGACCGCGTGCTGCCGTTCGCGGTGCCGATCCGCCACGTGCGCCCGGGCGTGCTCTCGCTCGACACCGTGCTGCTGCGCCGCGACCAGCTGATGATCATCTTCGGCTTCTCGCACTCGTATTTCCTCGTCGACATGGGCGTGCCGTCCGCGTACGTCGACTTCCTGTGCACGATCATGCCCGGCAAGCCGAAGGCGGAGATCTACACGTCGGTCGGCCTGCAGAAGCAGGGCAAGAACCTGTTCTATCGCGACCTGCTGCACCATCTGTCGCATTCGAGCGACCGCTTCATCATCGCGCCCGGGATCAAGGGCCTCGTGATGCTCGTGTTCACGCTGCCGTCGTTCCCGTACGTGTTCAAGATCATCAAGGATCACTTCCCGCCGCCGAAGGAAACGACGCGCGCGCAGATCATGGAGAAGTACCAGCTCGTGAAGCGCCACGACCGCCTCGGGCGGATGGCCGACACGCTCGAATATTCGAGCGTCGCGCTGCCGATCGCGCGGCTCGACCACGCGCTCGTGCGCGAGCTGGAAAAGGAAGTGCCGTCGCTGCTCGAATACGAGGACGGCAATCTCGTGATCGAGCACCTGTACATCGAGCGCCGGATGACGCCGCTCAACCTTTATCTGCAGAACGGCTCCGATAGCGACGTCGAGCACGGCGTGAAGGAGTACGGCAACGCGGTGAAGGAGCTGATGAAGGCGAACATCTTCCCCGGCGACATGCTGTACAAGAACTTCGGCGTCACGCGCCACGGCCGCGTGGTGTTCTACGACTACGACGAGATCGAGTACCTGACCGATTGCAACGTGCGCCGCGTGCCGCCGCCGCGCAACGAGGAAGACGAGCTGTCCGGCGAACCGTGGTATACCGTCGGCCCGCACGACATCTTTCCGGAGACCTACGGACCGTTCCTGCTCGGCGACCCGCGCGTGCGCGACGTCTTCATGAAGCATCACGCGGACTTTTTCGATCCCGCGCTGTGGCAGGCCAGCAAGGACAAGCTGATCCAGGGCGAATTGCCCGACTTTTACCCGTACGACACCGCGCTGCGCTTCCGCATGCGCTACCCCGCGCGCTTCGGCGCGACGGACCAGAACGATGGCGCGGGCGACGCACAGCGCGCCGCCTGACGCCCGCTACACCGCACCGATTGCGACCCGATTTCCGCCAACGGAAGCCACACCGATGAACACCCAAGACAATCCGCTTTCACACCTGTTCGACAACAACGACGCCTGGGTCAAGCACAAGCTCGAAGACGACCCGCAATTCTTCGCGCGTCTGGCCGACCAGCAGGCGCCGGAGTATCTGTGGATCGGCTGCTCGGATTCGCGCGTGCCCGCGAACGAGATCATCGGCCTGCCGCCGGGTGAAGTGTTCGTCCACCGCAATATCGCGAACGTGGTCGTGCACAGCGACCTGAACTGCCTGTCGGTGATCCAGTTCGCGGTCGACATCCTGCGCGTGAAGCACATCATGGTCGTCGGCCACTACGGCTGCTCGGGCGTGAACGCCGCGCTGCTCAACCGCCGCGTCGGCCTCGCCGACAACTGGCTGCATCACGTGCAGGACGTGCGCGAACGCCACTCGGCGCTGCTCGACGCATGGCCGGTGGGCGAAGCGCGCTATCGCCGCCTGATCGAGCTGAACGCGATCGAGCAGGTCGTCAACGTGTGCCGCACGACGATCGTCAACGACGCGTGGGCGCGCGGCCAGTCGCTCACCGTGCACGGGCTCGTGTACGGCGTGCACGACGGCCGGATGCGCAACCTCGGGATGGCCGTGTCGAGCTTCGAAGCACTCGACGAGACCTACACGCGTTGCGTGGCCGCGCTCATCGCCGGCGGCGAGCATGCACCGGACAACGACATGATCGCGGCAGACGCCGCACGGCTCGAGGGCGTCGCGCAGGCTGTCGCCGCCACGCTGAAGCCGTGCGACGACGCGAAGTAACGCCCCCGCCTGCGCGGCGGTCACTGCGCAGGCGTACAGTCGTGCCACCCATCGAACGAATCTGATCCCGGCGCTGCCGCCACGGCGGCGCCAAGCAAAGGAGCGACGAGCATGAAAACCGCATTGATCGTCGGTGCATCGCGCGGCCTCGGCCGTGAATTCGTCCGCCAATACCGGCGCGACGGCTGGAACGTGATCGCCACCGCGCGCGACGACGCGTCGCTCGACGCGCTGCGCACGCTCGGCGCGCAAGCGCATGCGCTCGACATCACGCAGCCCGAGCAGATCGCGGCGCTCGGCTGGAAGCTCGACGGCGAGCGGCTCGATGCAGCCGTGCTGGTGTCGGGTGTGTACGGGCCGCGCACCGAGGGCGTCGAGACGGTCACCGCCGAGGATTTCGACGCGGTGATGCATACGAACGTGCGCGGGCCGATGCAGTTGCTGCCGATCGTGCTGCCGCTGGTCGAGGACGCGCGCGGCGTGCTGGCCGTCGTGTCGAGCCGGATGGGCAGCATCGCCGAGGCGACCGGCACGACCGGCTGGCTGTACCGCGCGAGCAAGGCCGCGCTGAACGACGCGCTGCGCATCGCGTCGCTGCAGACGCGCCACGCCGCCTGCATCTCGCTCCATCCCGGCTGGGTGCGCACCGACATGGGCGGCGCGCAGGCCGCGATCGACCCGGAAACCAGCGTGACCGGCATGCGCCGCGTGATCGCCGAGTCCGGCGCGGACGTGTCGCAGGCAAACGGCCGTTTCTTCCAGTACGACGGTATCGAGCTGAGCTGGTAAGCCGCCGACAACCTTGCGTCGTTAATTCCCGTTTCGCATGATTTCGAACCGACCTGAC
>NZ_JAAGPB010000506.1:0-5620 GCF_017104585.1 Burkholderia sp. Ac-20392 | reverse complement strand
CAACGTCGGCAGCACCTGCCGCACGCCGTGCCTGCACGGCAGCGGCGCGCCTGCCGCGACCCTCACCGATCCGCATCGGCGCCGCCGCGCGCCATCACGCATCATGACGCGCCGTTCGACACGGCCGCAATGACGACGATTCCTGCGGGGAAAGCAATCCAGACGGGGCCAACTACAACACGAACGCGGAAAGCGGACGGGGTGCTTTGCACCCCGCCCGTCCTCCAAGGCAACCGTAGCTGCCTACCCTCGTGCCAGAGAGTTCTCGGTCGGATGACGCACCGTGCATCGCACGTCGCGGCTCCGGAAATTGATGTGACGGCTGTGCATGCACCGTCGATCGCAGCCTTTAGCACGCGTGTTGCTGCGTCGCTGCGCGGCCCCTGCACGACAGACCGGCTGCGTCGCCGGATGTTCCGTCAATGTCTCACGCGCGAGGCGCGCCGTTTCTGATGCAGGTCAACCCGAGCCTGCTTCGATCGCGACATCGTGCGATTTATTCGGCACCGCGCACGAGCAGCACGGGCACCTGCGCGAGATGCGCAACGCGACGCGCGACGCTGCCGATCAGCCACGCAGCGATGCCGCGCCGGCCATGCGTGCCGACCACCAGCAGTTCGGCACGCCAGTGCACGGCGTCGCGCATCAGTGCATGGGCCACGTCGTCGCTGGTCGGGCGGGTTTCGACGACACCGCGCTTGGTCGGGTTCCCGGTCGCATGGAACAGCGGGCCGATCTTCGCAAGCGCATCCTCGCCCTCCGCGCGATACGCATCCTCGAGCGCGCGCACCGGCACGATATCCGTCAGACGAACCGCGCGATCGATCACGTAGGCCGCGTACAGCAACGTCGTCGGCGCCGCGAAGCCGAGCCCGACGCGCACCGCGTGCAGCGACGGCTCGCTGCCGTCGACCGCGAACATCAACCGCTGCAGGCTGCCGTCCGACGGCCGCGCATAGGCGGCAGGCACGATCAGCAGTGCGCAGCGCGCGCGCGTCGTCAGCGTGTCCGACATCGCGCCTTCGACGAGCCGCAGCAGCCCGTGATGCGGATTCGCGCCGACCATCAGCACATCCGCACGCCATGCCGACGTGTCGCTCACCAATGCATCGGCCACCGAACCGCCCGTCACCGACGTGTCGATGATGGCCTGCTCGACCTCGATGCCGCTGTCGGCGAACAACGCCGCGATCCGTTCGTTGATGGCTTGCGCCTCGCGCATCAGGTCCTCGCGCGCGGACGTCAGCAGTGCGTCGATGCGCGGGATGTCGGGCAAAACCAGGCGCGGGTTGTCGATCGCGCAGACGATGCGCAATCGCATGCCGGGATGCAGCAGCGTGCGCGCATAGCGCGCGGCGGACAGCGATTCGGGCGTCGGATCGACGGCCAGCGCGATCCGCGCAAGCGTCGGGATGGGCGGGGCAGGCTGCATGGCGAAGGCCTCCGTGCGTGCGCGTCGTCGCGGAACGACGACGGGAGCTTCGCGCGGAAGCGGCGCACGGCGGCCGGACAGCCGCCGCGGCCGCGGCGGTCACTGGGATCGGCGGGTTGCCACGCGAAGCGCGGACAATCGATTCGTTCAGCATAGGTCGTCCGGCCCGCGCGTGCATGATCGCGATCAAGCGTCGCGCGGGCCCCTGCCCGTGCCGCTTACGATTTCGTCGGCACCGATGCCGCCGGACGGTTCGCGTAGAACAGCGCATACGTGATGCCGAGCAGCACGATCCATACCGGCCCGATCACGAGCGCGACGCGCGTGTCGGGCGTGAACGCCATCAGCACGACGACCAGCACGAGAAAGCCGAGCGCGACGAACGAACCGAGCGGATAGAACGGCACGCGGATCGGCAGGCGCGCGATCTTGTCAGCCGACAGCGTGCGGCGAAAGCGCATCTGCGCGATCAGGATCACGCACCATGTCCAGATCGCACCGAACGTCGACACCGACGTGAGCCACGTGAACACGTGCTGCGGCGCGAGATAGTTGAGCAGCACGCCGATCAGCAGCAGCGCGACCGACACGATCACGCCGTACACCGGCACGCCGTTGCGGTTGACCTTGCCGAGCTTGCTCGGCGCCTGGCCCTGCTGCGCAAGGTTGTAGAGCATCCGCGCGGTGCTGAACAGGCCGCTGTTGCACGACGACAGCGCCGCGGTCAGCACGACGAAGTTGATGATGCCGGCGGCGGCCGGGATGCCGAGCCGCGAGAACGTCATCACGAACGGGCTGCCCTGCGTGCCGATCTGGTCCCACGGATACAGCGACATGATCACGAACAGCGCGCCGATGTAGAAAATCAGCACGCGCCAGAACACCGAGTTCACGGCCTTCGTCAGCGACTTCTCCGGGTTGCGCGCCTCGCCGGCGGTGAGGCCGAGCATCTCGACGCCGAGATACGCGAACATCACGATCGGCAACGCGGCGATCACGCCGTTGATGCCGTTCGGCATGAAACCGCCATGCGCCCACAGGTTCGACAGGCCGATCGCGACACCGCCGTTGCCGATGCCGAACGCGATCATCAACCCGCCGCCGATGATCATCAGCACGATCGTGACGATCTTGATCAGCGCGAACCAGAACTCGAATTCGCCGTACAGCTTGACCGCGATGAAGTTCACCGAGCCCATCGCCATGAGTGCCGCGAGCGCCCAGATCCAGTTCGGCACGCCGGGGAACCACATGTGCATGTAGACGCCGACCGCCGTGATTTCCGCCATGCAGGTGACGATCCAGACGAACCAGTAGGTCCAGCCCGTCAGGTAGCCGGCGAGCGGCCCGAGGTAGTCGCGTGCGTAGCGGCTGAACGCGCCGGCGACCGGATTGGCGATCGCCATCTCGCCGAGTGCGCGCATGATCAGGAAAATCGCGATGCCGCCCAGCAGGTAGGTCAGCAGGATGGCCGGGCCGGCGACGCGAATCGCGGTGGCCGAGCCGAGGAACAGGCCGACGCCGATCGTCGCGCCGAGCGCCATCAGGTTGATGTGCCGTTCTTCCAGCCCACGATGCAACTGGTCTTCTGGTTGTTTCAAGTCCGTCTCCTGGCAGCCGCGAACGAGCCGCCGTCATTGTCGATGTCAATGCGCGACCGTTCATGCCGACTCCGGCATGCCGAAAACGAAATAATCTCCGCCGTCATTTTCTAAATAAGAAACGACACGGATACTGCGTCAATCCGATGGGAATCGCCGCGGATTATCCGCATTTTCCGGAACAATCCGGAAAACGGATCGGGCCTTTCACGGAATACGCCCGCGCGGCCCGTGTGACGCGGCTGTGCGCGTGACGGACGGCGACGGGATCAATCGCTTTCGGCGCGAACGAACACGCGTCGAATGTGCGCGATCAGGCGCACGCAATATGCAGGCGGGATTATATGGAGGATCAGTGGTTTCACGCCAGTCGATTTTCGTGGAAATCGCGACGGGTGAAACCGGTGATGGAATTCGAATGCGCGTGACGCTTCCGCGCGGATTTATTTCGACAGCGTTGCGCGCACCGTATATTCGCCTTCGATTGCACCGTGATCCGGACGCACGAAATAACGCGATGCATCGAGATCGGCCGGCATCGGCTCGACCGGATAGCCGTGCTTCTCCCATGCATCGAGGCCGCCCTTCAGCGCGCGGATGTTGTGGATCATCTTCTTGCGCTGCATTTTCGCGATCAGGCGCTTCGCGGTCGCTTCGTTCGGGCACACGCAATAGACGACGATCGGCCGCTTCAGCATTTCCGGGTCGAGCAGGTCCGGCGAATCGAGATCGACCGGCACCGCGCCGGCGATCCGGTACGGTTCGCGCTCGCGAATCGCCTTTGGCCGCGCGTCGAAGATCAGCGGCGGCTCGTCCGACGTCATCATTTCGACGAGCTGCGGCGGCGAGATGCGGACCTGCGCGAGATAGCGACGGAACTGCACGCGGCGCACCCAGCGGTACAGCAGGAACGTGATGAAGATCGCGAGGAACGCATCGAGGATCGTGCCGCCGCTCGCGCGCACCCACAGCACGAACTGGACGATCTGGTCGTGAATGGCCGCGCCGCCAACCAGCCAGAACGCGGCCCACAGCGACGCACCGGCCAGATCCCAGAACAGGAATACGCCCACGCCGATCGCGGTCGTGCCGAGCAGCGGCGCCGACACGAGGCCGAGGCCCGGCAGGAATTTGGACAGTACGAGCAGCGGCGCGCCGTATCTTTCGAACACGTTACGTGCGAAACGCAGCGTGGTATCGAGCGACAGCGAGAAGCGCACGAGGCCGTTCAGCAGGCGCCGGCCGCGCGTGCGGCCCATGAAAAACCACAGCGAATCGGCCAGCATCGTCGCGCCGATCGCCGCCGCGAACATGCTGACCCAGGACGCCTGCCCCATTGCCGCCATCGTGCCGCCGAGAATCAGCATCGGCACGGCGGGCACCGGCACGCCGAGCTGCGTGATCAACACGCTCGCGAACACGGCCCATGGGCCGAGCGACGATGGAATAGCGATGGGAAAGTGCCACACGGCGGCGCTCCTGGAAGGCATGCAGCCGCGCGACGGGGGCCGTCGGTACGGCTGGGCAACGGCCGCCGCGGCACGTCCGCGGCCGACCTGATGCATCACGGCATTCTAAACGGGTTTGGCCGCGATCGCGCGGAACACGCACCATCGGCACGGGCTTCGCGCCATGGGTTGCACCGCCGTGACAGTCACATGTCGGTGCGCTGGGCAAGCTGCCCGACGTGTTCCGCGTAGTCGGGAAACGCGGCGGCCAGCGCGGTTGCGTCGGCCAGTTCGAATTCCGCGAACTCGAAGCCCGGCGCCACCGTGCAGCCGACGAGCGCGACGTGCTCAGGCAACGCGCAGCGCGCGCCGAACCAGCTCCCGGCCCGCACGACTGCCTGGAACACGGTGCCCGGATGCGTGAGCGGGTTGCCGAGCCGGTGGATCGTCAGCCCGTCGCGCTCGTCGAGCACCCACACCTCGATCGGGTCGCCCGCGTAGAAATGCCAGACTTCGTCGGAACGGATCCGGTGCCACGACGAATACGCGCCGTCGCACAACAGGTAGTAGATCGCGGTCGACGCGGCGCGTGGCGCACCGTCGGCCGGACGCACGACGGTATCGGTCGCACGGTAGGTTTCGCGGAAATAGCCGCCTTCGGGATGCGGCTGCAGGTCGAACTGGCGAATCAGGTCGGTAGCGGAAATCGGCATGGCGGATGACGTCGGTAAGGTAAGGAACCAGGCACCCGGCGCACGGCCTCGCTTCGCTCATCGCGAACGCGACCGCATGCCGCCGGATGCTGCTGCGTCGATCGCCGCGGCCATGCGCGCGGCGAACAAGCGGATACCGGTCGATGCTGCCAGAACTGCATGTCGGGATGCAACCGCGGGCACGCGATTGCGCCCGTCGGGCGCGTCGGGCGCATCGCCCTCGCCCGGCCGATGTGGCAGGCGCAACAGCCGCGCTCACACGCCGTGCGTCGTGCGTTTCCGTTTCATCCGGCCGTCATCCGACGAATGCGCGATACCGTCGCTGCCGGCGACCGCCCGTGCGCCAGCGTCAGCGTCAACGCCTTGCCGCGTGCGTCACGCAGCCGCCGACGTGCCGGGCTCGCTGTGCCGCACCAGCAGCACCGA
>NZ_JAAGPB010000505.1:0-5907 GCF_017104585.1 Burkholderia sp. Ac-20392 | reverse complement strand
TGCTCGTGCTGGCCTGCAACGCGTATGTCGACCGGCTCGATCGCGATCTCGCGCGCCGGCTGCTGCCGGTCGGCACGTACCAGGTCGCGACCGCGCCGCTCGCGCCCGACGTTGCCCGTTCGCTGCTGCCGCAGAACAGTTGCGTGATCGACAACCAGTTCGTGCCCGACTATTTCCGCCTGAGCCCCGACAACCGGCTGCTGTTCGGCGGCGGCTGCACCTATCTCGGCGGCATTCCGGCCGATATCGCGGCGGCGACGCGCCCGCACCTCGAACGCGTGTTCCCGCAACTGGCCGGCGTGCCGCTCGATTACGCGTGGGGCGGCCATATCGACATCAGCATGCGCCGCACGCCGGACATCGGCCGCCACGGGCAGCGTTTCTGGCTGCAGGGGTTCTCGGGGCACGGCGTGCTGCCGA
Source organism: Burkholderia sp. Ac-20392 (assembly GCF_017104585.1). Taxonomy (NCBI): domain Bacteria; kingdom Pseudomonadati; phylum Pseudomonadota; class Betaproteobacteria; order Burkholderiales; family Burkholderiaceae; genus Burkholderia; species Burkholderia sp. Ac-20392. Next base: position 5,487 of record NZ_JAAGPB010000505.1, on the reverse strand, counting down.
CGCTCGCCGGTGCGCGCGCGGTGGCCGACGCGGTGCTCGGCGACGAACGCCTGCTCGCGCAGTACCAGCGCATCCGCAATCCGCGCTTTCCTGGCGGCGACCGGCTCGCCGCGCCGCTGGAAGCGATCGGCAAGGCCTGGTACCGTCTGCGCGATACCGTCTGACTGCACCGGAACCCATCATGAATGAACAGGAAGAGATAGAAAGCCTGGCGATCCTGATCCGCGACCTGCGCAAGCATCGCAAGGTCACGCTCAACGATCTCGCGGAACGGATCGGCCGCTCGGTCGGCTTTCTGTCGCAGGTCGAGCGCGGGCTGTCGCGCCCGACGGTGGCGGATCTCACCGCGATCGGCGAGGCGCTCGGCGTGCCGACCACCTATTTCTACAGCCTGAGCAAACCGCGCAGCGTGCCGTGGGTGACGCGGCCCGACGAGCGGCGCACCGTGTATTACGCGGCCGGCATCACCGACATCCTCGTGTCGCCGAACATGCGCTCGCGCTTCTCGATTCTCGAAAGCCATCTCGCACCGGGCGCGAGCAGTGGCGAGCGGCCCGTCGACGACAGCGACGAGCAGGGCGGCTTCGTGCTCGAAGGAGAGTTGACGGTCTGGATCGACGGCGACGATACGCCCGTCACGCTCGGCCCGAACGACGCATTCCAGCTTCCCGCGCACAAGCGCTTTCGCTATGCCAACCTGACCGACGCGCCGACGCGCGTGATCTGGGTATTCACCTGAGTTGTCGGCGGGGCGGGCGGTGCCGCAGGCCGCCGCGCTACGCAGCCTGTTTGCAGTACTGATTTAAATGCGGCGTGCGTGGTCGAGTGTGCCGCATGAATCCGGTTCGCCGCGCTGCGGCACCGCCATACAAGACATGGAAAGGATGAGACATGGCTGACGTCGTTCCCGCGCTGGTCGATGAAGTCCGCGCATTCCGGCAGGCGCACCCCGAGATCCGTTATGTCGACCTGATCTGCCTCGACCTGCCCGGACATTTCTACGGCAAGCGCTACCCGATCGATGCGCTCGAAAAAGTGGCGGCCGGCTCGTTGCTGAAGCTGCCGCAGAACTGCATCCTGCTCGGCACGCAGGGCGGCCTCTACAAGATCGGCGACTACTGTTTCAACGACGGCGACCCGGACGCCGTGCGCCGGCTGATCCCCGGCACGCTGAAGCCGGTGACCTGGGAGAAGCAGCCGCTCGGCCAGATGCTGATCACGACGGACGGCACCGATGCGCCGGTCGAGTTCGAGCCGCGCGAGGTGCTCGCGCGCGTGCTGAAGCGGCTCGCGCGGCGTGGCATCCGGCCGGTCGTCGCGTTCGAGCTCGAGTTCTACCTGTTCGCCGCGCAGCTCGAAGAGGGGATGCCGAAGTATCCGCGCGACCGCCTGTCCGATGATCGTGACGATCAGCCGAACATGCATATCGAGCGCCTGTCGCGCTTCTCCGACGTGCTGCACGAGATGGTCGACGTTGCGTGCACGCAGGGAATCGACGCGACCGTGATCACCGCCGAGCTCGGGCCCGGCCAGTTCGAGATCAACTTCGGCCATTGCGACGACGGGCTGCGCGCGGCCGACTGGTCGGCGATGTTCTGCCGCAGCACGCGCGGCGTCGCGTTGCAGCACGGCTATCGCGCGAGCTTCATGGGCAAGCCGTACCTGCATGCGCCGGGCAGCGGGATGCACGTGCACGTGAGCCTCTACGACGATGCGGGGCGCAACCTGCTCGCGGCGGACGGGCAGCGGCCGCTGCGGCAAGCGGTGGCCGGATGCCTCGCATTGCTGCCGCATTGCATGCCGGTGTTCGCGCCGAATCACAACGCGTTCCGGCGTTACGGATCGATGGTGAACGCGGCGAGCCGCGCGAGCTGGGGTTTCGAGGATCGCGATGCGTGCATCCGGATTCCCGAGTCGGACGCGCGCAACCTGCGGATCGAGCACCGGCTCGCGGGTGCGGACGCGAACCCGTACCTCGTGCTCGCGGCGATTCTCACCGGGATGGAGCACGGGCTCGACGCGAAGCTCGAGCCGATCGCGCCGCTCAACGAGGATCGCGGCAGCGGGATCGACTTTCCGAAGGAGATGCTGTCGGCGGTCGCCGAGATGCAGGATCACGCGGCCGTGCGCGAAGGGCTCGGCAGCGAGTTCGTGATGGTGTATTGCGAGAACAAGCGGCAGGAGGAGCTGGATTTCCGCAATGAAATCGGGGCGCGGGAGTATCGGTGGTTCTTGTGATCGACTGAGCGACCGGGCACTCGCCCGCTGCGCAGGCCGCCGGACAACGAGCCGGCGCGACAACCTGCATCAGGCCGGCCGCATGCATGACCGCATGCACGGCCGGCGCGTAGCGCACGCCGCTCGGCGCGTGCGCCCGCGCTTCGTTCGACCGTGCGTCGGTCAGCCGACCGCCGCGGCCCGCATCGTCCATGCACGCCCCTTCAGCGGCGCGTTCAATTTCGGACGAATAGGCAACATTCTCACAATTTCGAGTCTTACCGGCGCGGCACGTGCCGACTATAGTTTTCCGGTTTCCCCGTCCTTTATCGCGCGCGTTCGGCGATGCGAGCTTTCGCATCGATGCATCGCGGGCGCAAGCGCCGCGGGTTCGTCCAGTGCGTTCGTGCCGCGACGGCATGCGTGCGACCAGCCGGATGCGTCGTCCCGCTCACCGCAGCCGGCTGTCGAACCCGGTTCCCCACAGAATAGGTCAGACAGAATGACAGATATCACCATCAACGGTCAGCGGCATCAGTTCGCTGGCGATCCCGACATGCCGCTGCTCTGGTACCTGCGCGACGAGCTCGGGCTGACGGGAACGAAGTTCGGCTGCGGCATGGCGCTGTGCGGCGCATGCACGGTTCATGTCGAAGGTCAGCCGATGCGCGCGTGCGTGACGCCGATCGGTACGCTCGCCGGCCGCAACGTCACGACGATCGAGGCCGCACACGAGAAGAAGGTCGGCCAGGCCGTGCAGAAAGCGTGGATCGACGAACAGGTGCCGCAGTGCGGCTATTGCCAGTCCGGGCAGGTGATGTCGGCGGTCGCGCTGCTGACCGCGAAACCCGATCCGACGGATGGCGACATCGATGCCGCGATGAGCGGGAACATCTGCCGCTGTGCGACCTATCAGCGGATCCGCGTCGCGATCCACAAAGCCGCGGAGAACCTCAAGGCATGAGCCAGTCCACTCGCTCCCGGCAATCGGCCGGCACGCCGGAATCCGCAGACGGCATCGCATCGGCTTCGCGTCGCAAGTTTCTCGGCAACATGGCCGCGCTTACGCTCGCGGTCGGTTTCAGCGGCGAGATCGCGCTCGCCAAATCGGTCACGCCGGCCACCGCAGGCGTGTCGTTCGAGCCGAACGCCTTCATCCGGATCGGCGCCGACGGCATCGTCAGCGTCGTGTCCGAGTACCTCGAAATGGGACAGGGCACGTTCACCGGCATCGCGACGCTCGCGGCGGACGAACTCGACATCGGTCTCGACAAGGTGCGGGTCGTGGCGGCACAGGCCGATGCGACGCGCTACGTGAACCCGATGTTCGCGAAGATGGGCTGGAAGATTCAGGCAACGGGCGGCAGTACCGCGATGGCCGGCTCGTGGACGGTGATGCGCGAAGCGGCCGCCGCCGCGCGCGCGATGCTGCTGTCGGCCGCCGCACGGAAGTGGAAGGTCGATCCGGCGGCGCTGCGCATCGAGGACGGCGTGATCGTCCACGCCGCATCGGGCCGCCGTGCAGGCTTCGGCCAGTTCGCGGCCGATGCGGCGCGCGAGCCGGTGCCGTCGAAGGTGGCCGTCAAGCAGCGGGCCGACTTCAAGCTGATCGGCAAACGCGACACGCGGCGCGTCGATATTCCCGCGAAGGTCAACGGTTCGGCGATCTATACGCAGGACGTGAAGCTGCCCGGCATGCTGGTCGCGGTGATCGCCCATCCGCCGCGCATGTGGGGCAAGGTCCGTCACGTCGACGCGAGCAAGGCGAAGGCGATCCCCGGCGTGGTCGCGGTCGTCGAGGTGCCGGGCGACGACAACGTGCAGGGCGGCGTCGCGGTGCTGGCGCGCAATACGTGGGTGGCGCGCCAGGGGCGCGATGCACTGAAGATCACGTGGGACGATACGCACGCGCTTGCGCTCGGTTCCGCCGACATCTCGAAGCAGTACCGGGCCGCGCTCGACAAGCCCGGCGTGGTCGCTGCAACACGCGGCAACGTGGTGAGCGAAGCGCCTTCGGGCGGCAAGTTCATCGACGCGACCTTCGAGCAGCCGTATCTGTCGCACGCGCCGATGGAGCCGCTGAATTGCGTCGTGTGGTTGCACGCGGATCGCTGCGAGATCTGGAACGGCGAGCAGTGGCATACCGGCGACCAGGTCATCGTCGCGAAGGAAGTCGGCCTCAAGCCGGAGCAGGTGACGATCAACCAGCTGTACGCGGGCGGCAGCTTCGGCCGCCGCGCGAACCCGGTCGGCGACTACGTGTGCGAGGCGGCACGGATCGCCCGCGCCGCGCGTGCGCAGGGGATCGACGCGCCGGTCAAGCTCGTGTGGATGCGCGAGGACGACATGCGCGCCGGCTTCTACCGGCCGGCGACCCTGCACCGGGTCCGGCTCGCCGTGGACAAGGGCGGTAACCTCGTGTCGTGGAACCAGGACGTGGTGGGGCAGAGCTTCTTCGCACCGCTGCCGTCGGGCGTCGATCCGACGCTCGTCGAAGGGTCCGCCGATATCCCGTACGAGATCCCGAACTTCAAGGTGACGCAGCACATCCAGACGCTCGCGGTGAAAACGCAATGGATGCGCTCGGTCGGCCATACGCATGCGGCGTTCGTCGGCGAGACGCTGATGGACGAGGCCGCGCATGCGGCAGGCAAGGACCCGTACGCGTTCCGCCGTGCGTTGCTCACGAAGATGCCGCGCCATCGCGGCGTACTCGACCTGGTCGCGCAAAAGGCCGGCTGGTCGGCGCCGCTGCGTGCCGGTGCGCCCGGCACGAAGCGCGGGCGAGGCATCGCACTGCAGTTCGCGTTCGGCACGTACGTGGCGCAGGTCGCGGAGGTCACGGTGCTGCAGGACGGCACGTTCACGATCGATCGCATCGTCTGCGCGGTCGATTGCGGCACCGTCGTGAATCCCGATGTGGTCGCGTCGCAGGTGGAAGGCGGGATCGGTTTCGGCCTCACGTTCCTGCGCGCGGCGATCACGCTGGAGAACGGGCGCGTGCAGCAAGGCAACTTCAACGACTACCCGGTCCTGCGCATGAACGGCATGCCGCACGTCGAAGTGCACGTCGTGCCGTCGCAGGCGCCGCCGAGCGGTATCGGCGAACCCGGCGTGCCGCCGGCCGCGCCGGCCGTCGCGAATGCGCTGACGGCCGCAACCGGCGCCACGTTCCGATCGCTGCCGATGCGCGACACGCTGCGTCCGGCCTGACCGTTCGCGTTCCTATCGAGACCGGCGTGGAGGACAGAGTTACTAACTGCGTGTATA
>NZ_JAAGPB010000504.1:0-5720 GCF_017104585.1 Burkholderia sp. Ac-20392 | reverse complement strand
GCTGCGCCCGTGACGGCCTCGGCCGCACCGGATTTCGACGCCCGTCAAAAAGTGCTCAATCAACGCTCCGCAGAAAACGATTATCGTTATGCGGTGGCCGAGCACGATTGCTACAGCAAGTTCTTCGTCAATCACTGTCTCGGCAAGGCGCGTGACACGATGCGCGACGAGCGGGCGAGCATCCGCCAGGAGCAGCTCGCGCTCAACGACGAGCAGCGGGCGGTGCGCGCCCAGCAGCGCGACCAGCAGCAGGCACTGAAGGCTGCGCAGAACGCGGCGGAAGCGCCGCAGCGCGCGGCGAACGACGCGGCAAACGCGGCTGCGTTCCGCGACAAGCAGGAGCAGAATGCTCTGAAGCAGGCGCAGCGCGGCGCGGAAGGGCCGCAGCGCGCGGCGAGCAAGCAGGCATACGACCAGAAGCAGGGCGACTTCCAGCGCAAGCTCGACCAGGCGCACCAGCAGGCCGCGCAGAAGGCGCAGGAGCGGGCGGACAACGCCGCGCGCTACGAGCAGAAGCAGAAGGAAGCCGTACAGCACAAGGCCGATGTCGAGCAGCGTCAGAAGGAAGCGGCCGAGAAGGCGCAGCAGAAGCAACAGCAGGGGCAGTAACGTGTTGGATTGATCCGGAATCAGTCTCGTGCGCGCTGGCACGCCAGCCGGCGCGCTGCTTCGATGAGGAGGCGCATATGCAAAACCGTCCTACGGAACAGCAGCAGGAATTGCACAACCGTTTGGCTGCATTGCAGGAGCAGCACCAGCAGCTCGCTCGGGAGATCGAGTTGAAGGAAGGACACTCCGACATCGACGACATCACGTTGCACCGCCTGAAAAAAGAAAAGCTGGCGGCCAAGGACAAAATCATTTTGCTGCAATCGCAGCTGGAACCGGATAAGCGCGCCTGAGCGCGGCCTGGCAAGCGCCGGCGCCGCCCGGGCGCTGGACACAGGAACGCTTGCCTTGAATTCACCGCTTGAAGCCACCCCCGATGCCCGGCGAGACGCGTCGTCTGCCGGGCGTGCTCGTGCGCCCGAAGGCACCTTCGAGCTGAGCCGCAAGCGCGTCGACGAACTCGACACGATCTTCGGCGAAGGCGGATTGCTGGCGCGTGCGCTCGACGGCTATCGGCCGCGTATGGCGCAGATCGAGATGGCGCGCGCCGTCGCGTCCGCGATGGAAGCGTCCGCGCGCCGGATGCCCGACCCCGAGATCTTCGAAACCCGCAAGCGGCCGGCGCGTCGCCTCGGCGACGGCGACAAGGCGGCCGAGCCGGGCGCGGACGCCGCTGCAACCGAGCCCGACAGCGATGCCGGCGACAACACGCTGATCGTCGAGGCCGGTACGGGTACCGGCAAGACCTATGCGTACCTCGTGCCCGCGATGCTGTGGGGCGGCAAGGTGATCGTGTCGACCGGCACGAAACACCTGCAGGACCAGTTGTTCGCGCGCGACATCCCGACCGTGCGCAACGCGCTGGCCGTACCGGTGTCGGTCGCGATGCTGAAGGGCCGTGCAAACTACCTGTGCCACTACTACCTGCAACGCACGGCCGACAACGGCCGGTTGCCGTCGCGGCAGGATACGGCCTATCTGCAGGAAATCGTCCGTTTCGCAAAGATTACGAAGAGCGGCGACAAGGCCGAACTCGCGAGCGTGCCGGAAACGGCGCCCGTGTGGTCGATGGTCACGTCGACGCGCGACAACTGCCTCGGCCAGGAATGCCCGCATTACAAGGATTGCTTCGTGATGCAGGCGCGGCGCGAGGCGCAGCAGGCCGACGTCGTCGTCGTCAACCACCACCTGTTCTTCGCGGACATCATGCTGCGCGATACGGGGATGGCCGAGCTGCTGCCCAACGCGAACACGGTCATCTTCGACGAGGCGCACCAGTTGCCGGAAACGGCGACGCTGTTCTTCGGCGAGACGCTGTCGACGACGCAGATTCTCGAGCTCGCCCGCGACACGGTGGCGGAAGGCCTGAGCCATGCACGCGACGCGGTCGAGTGGGTGAAGCTCGGTGGCGATCTCGAGCGCGCGGCGCGCGACTTGCGTCTGGCGTTCGCGAACGACCAGATCGTCCGCATGTCGCTCGCCCAGCTCGGCGACGATCACCCGATGTTCGGCGCGCTCGACGCGCTCGAGGCTGCGCTCGACGCGCTGGCGTCGGCGCTTGCCAGCCAGGCCGAACGGGCGGAATCGCTCGGCGCGTGCCTGCGGCGCGCACGTGAGCTGCAGGACCTGCTGGCCGGCTGGGTCGCACCCGGCGCGACGGAAGCGGCGGCGAAGGCCGACGCAACGGCAGCCGGCGACAAGGCGGCATCCGACGGCGATCCGAACGAGAAGGTGCGCTGGGTCGAAGTGTTCGCACATACGGTCCAGCTGCACGAAACGCCGCTGTCGGTCGCGCCGATCTTTGCCAAGCAGCGTGCGGGCGTGCCGCGTGCATGGGTGTTCACGTCGGCCACGCTGTCGGTGCGCGGCGATTTCACGCACTATGCGGCGCAGATGGGCCTCAGCTCGCGTCGCTCGATGACGCTCGCAAGCCCGTTCGACTACCAGTCGCAAGGGCTGCTGTACGTGCCGCGCAACCTGCCGCAACCGTCTTCGCCGGCGTTTACGGATGCCGTCTTCGACGCCGCGCTGCCGGCGATCGAGGCGTCCGGCGGCGGCGTGTTCATGCTGTGCACGACGCTGCGCGCGGTCGATCGGATCGCATCGAAGCTGCGTGACGTGATCGAATCACGCGGCTGGAACACGCCGCTGCTCGTGCAGGGCGATGCAAGCCGCACCGAACTGCTCGACCGTTTCCGTGCGTATGGCAACGCGATCCTGGTCGGCAGCCAGAGTTTCTGGGAAGGCGTCGACGTGCGCGGCGACGCGCTGTCGCTCGTCGTGATCGACAAGCTGCCGTTTGCGCCGCCGGACGATCCTGTGCTGGCCGCGCGGCTCGACGCGCTGACGAAGAAGGGGCTGAGCCCGTTCGCCGTGCACCAGTTGCCGCAGGCCGTGATCACGCTGAAGCAGGGCGCGGGCCGGCTGATTCGCGCGGAGACGGATCGCGGCGTGCTGATGATCTGCGACACGCGGCTCGTCGACAAACCCTACGGGCGCCGAATCTGGCAGAGCCTGCCGCCGTTCAAGCGGACCCGCGAGATCGCGGTCGTCGAGGACTTCTTCGACGAGCACCGTTCGGCAAAGCGCACGTGACGGCCCGCGCGGCGATCGTCGCGCGATCGCACCGGCGCCGCCTGAGTGCGGCGCCAATAAAAAACCCGGCTCGATGGCCGGGTTTTTTGTTCGTGCAGCGCGTGCTGCACGGTGCTTTGGTCAGAACTGCCACCACGACTTCTTCGCGCCGGGGCGCGAGTGACCCGTGACGTACGGGCTGTCGGGGAACGTGCCGGCGAGCACGCGCTTCGTGTCCTCGGCGAGTTGCGGCTGGTTCAGCTTGCCGTACGACAGGATCATGATGTGCAGCGCGTCCTCGATCGCCGGGGCGCCCTTGTAGTCCTTGATCGCGAGCTGCGCACGGTTGATGGCCGCGACGTAGGCACCGCGCCGGTAGTAGTAGTCGGCCGCGTGCACTTCGTGCGATGCGAGCGCGTTGACGATGTAGCGCATCCGCGCGGCGGCGTCGGGCGCGTACTTGCTCTTCGGGAAGCGGTCGACGACGACCTTGAACGCATCGTACGATTCGCGCAGTGCCTGCGGATCGCGCTCGCTCATGTCCTGGCCGGAGAAGCGGCCGAACAGGCCCAGATCGTCGTTGAAGTGGATCATCCCCTTCAGGTAGTACGCGTACGGGATATCCGGATGATCGGGGTGGAGCTGGATGAAGCGATCGACAGCCTGGTCGGCGGCGGCCGCTTCGTTATCCTTCCAGTTGCAGTACGCAACGTTGATCTGCGCCTGTTGCGCGAAATGGCCGAACGGATCGCGGCCTTGCAGCGATTCGAAATATTTCGCGCACTTGCCCCAGTCGCCTCCGGACAGTGCGTCCTGGGCCTCTGAGTATAATTTGTTGTTCGACCAGGTAGCCGTCTCGTCCTGCTTCTGCGGCAAGCCGTGGCAGCCGGCGATGAGGGCCACGGCCGCTACCGCCGCAGCCCGGGCGGCGACGGTTCTGGCCGTGCGTTTGGTCGAATTCATCATGCTCGCATGTCCTAGCTTCAAGTCTCGGTGACCCAGTCTAAATGACCCGTTCAAGTTCGCAGAATGCCCAGCCGGGCACACCAAATCGCGAAGATTATAGCCCAAGCGATCGGCCCGCCGACGCTGCCTCGGGGGATTCCCTCGATGACGATCTGACCGGCGACGCAATGCAGCCGCCCGTCGTGCCGTCCGCAGCGGTCGATGAAGCGCCGCGCGTCGTCGAAGTGCCGATGTCGCTCGCGGGCGAACGCCTCGACAAGGCGCTCGCCCAACTGTTCCCCGAATTCTCGCGCAGCCGCCTGCAGAGCTGGATCGAGGCGCAGCGCGTGCTCGTCGACGGCGCGCCGGCGAAGATCCGCCAGCCGGTGCCGCTCGGCGCGAAGATCGAGCTCGTGCCCGACCTGCTCCCCGAGCAGCTCGCCTTTACGCCGGAGCCGGTGCCGCTCGACGTGATCTACGAGGACGACGCGCTCGTGGTCATCAACAAGCCGGCCGGCGTCGTCGTGCATCCGGCCGCCGGCAACTGGAGCGGCACGATCCTCAACGGGCTGCTGCATCGCTATGGCGACGCGGCGGCCGGCCTGCCGCGCGCAGGGATTGTCCACCGGCTCGACAAGGAAACGTCGGGCCTGATGGTGGTGGCGCGCACGCTGGCCGCGCAGACGGACCTCGTGCGCCAGTTGCAGGCCCGCACGGTAAAGCGCCGCTATTTCGCGCTGGTGTGGGGCACGATGCCCGAGGAAGGCACGATCGACGCGCCGATCGGCCGCGATCCGCGTGAACGTACGCGCATGGCCGTCGTCACGGGCGCATCGGGCAAGCCCGCGCGCACGCATTTCCGCACGGTTGACACATGCCTGTGGCAACGTCAGCCAGTTTCGGCGATCCAGTGCGATCTCGAGACCGGTCGCACGCACCAGATCCGCGTGCACTGCGCGCATGCTGGACATCCGCTGCTCGGCGATCCCGTGTACGGCCGTGCGCGCGGTAAGCGCTCGGTCACGCCGCTGCCGGACGGGTTCGCGCGACAGGCGCTGCATGCATGGCGGCTCGGTCTCGTGCATCCGGTCACCGGCAAGGCGATGCAATGGCGCTGCCCGCTGCCGGACGACATGAACACACTGGTCGCGGCGCTCGGCTTCGGGCAGGGCGACGAGGAATTCGACGACGATGACGGTGTCTACGACGATGACGATTTCGGCGGCGAGTATCACGATGACGAGCCGTACCTGGACGATGAGGAGGAGTGAGTGCCGATGACGAACCTAGCGCCGATGACGTGGCAGGACTGCGTACAGCCCGACTGGCAGGTGTCGCCGCGCGTGCGCGCGCTGATCACGACGCGCGACGGCGGGCTGAGCGAAGGCCCGTACGGGCGCTGGCAGGGCGGTGACGCGCTGCCGGGCGGGATGAATCTCGGCCTGCATACCGGTGACGACCCGGCCCATGTCGCCGGGAATCGCGCGCGCTTGCTGGCGCTGGCAGGCCAGTCGAGTGCTGCGTGGCTCGAGCAGGTTCACGGTGCGCAGATCGTGCGTGCGGACGAGGTGATCGCGGCGGCGCCCGCGGCA
>NZ_JAAGPB010000047.1:0-32075 GCF_017104585.1 Burkholderia sp. Ac-20392 | reverse complement strand
CGCGGTGACGCTGCTGTGCGGCAGCGGCACGCAGGGCGCGCACGATGAAGTGGTCGCGCTGGCCGACACGCTCGGCGCGCCGGTCGTGCATGCGCTGCGCGGCAAGCAGTTCGTCGAATGGGACAACCCGTTCGATGTCGGAATGACGGGGCTGATCGGCTTCAGCTCGGGCTATCACGCGATGGAATCGTGCGACACGCTCCTGATGCTCGGCACGGATTTCCCGTACCGGCCGTTCTATCCGTCGAACGCGAAAGTCGCGCAGATCGACTGGAAGGGCTCGCAGCTCGGCCATCGCGCGCCGCTCGCGCTCGGCCTCGTCGGCACCGTGAAGGAGACGATCGCGGCGCTGCTGCCGCGCCTCACGCGCAAGACGCAGCGGCGCTTCCTCGAGAATGCGCTGAAGCACTACGCGGCGGCGCGCAAGGGCCTCGACGATCTCGCGGTGGCCGAGCCGCCGGGCCGCGCGATCCATCCACAATACCTGACGAAGATCGTCGACGACGTCGCGGCGGAAGACGCGATCTTCACGGCCGACGTCGGCACGCCGACGCTGTGGGCCGCGCGCTACCTGACGATGAACGGCAAGCGGCAACTGCACGGCTCGTTCAATCACGGGTCGATGGCGAACGCGATGCCGCAGGCGCTCGGCGCTCAGGGCGCGCATCCGGGGCGGCAGGTGGTGTCGCTGTCCGGCGACGGCGGGCTGTCGATGCTGCTCGGCGATCTGCTGACCGCACGCCAGCTCAAGCTGCCGATCAAGATCGTCGTGTACAACAACAGCCTGCTCGGCTTCGTGTCGATGGAGCTGAAGGCGGCCGGCTATCTCGACACGAACGTCGACCTGAGCCCGACCGACTTCGCGGCGATCGCGAAGGGCGCAGGCATTTTCAGCGTGCGCGTCGAGCATTCGGAGAACGTCGAGGAAGCGCTGCGCATGGCGTTCGCGCATGACGGGCCGGCCGTCGTCGACGTCGTCACGTCGAAGTACGAGCTTGCGATGCCGCCGAAGATCGAGATCGCGCATGCGAAGGGCTTCAGCCTGTTCATGCTGCGCGCGATCCTCAGTGGTCGCGGCGACGAGATCGTCGAGCTGGCGAGAACCAACCTGCGGTAATGCGGTGCCGCGCGCGATGCTTCGGGCCGCGCGCGCGGCGTACCACAGCGACGAACGCGCCGGAGTGCGTTTGTCTCCGCAGGTCGAATTGATCAATACGAAAACATGGCAATCGAGATTCGCGCCTACGAGGCATCCGACCTGCACACGCTGTCGGCCATCTGGTTCGACGCGTCGCTGCTCGCGCATCCGTTTCTCGGCGAGGCGCGGCTGCGCGAGCAGCGCACGCTGATCGAAACGGTTTATCTACCCAAGGCGGAAACCTGGGTCGCGTGTCGGGCCGGCGAGCCGGTCGGCTTCATCGGCCTGCTCGATGCGTCGATCGGCGGCTTGTTCGTCGCGCCGGCGTTGCACGGCTACGGGATCGGCCGCGCGCTGGTCGAGCATGCGCTCGCGCTCAAGGGCGCGCTCGAACTCGAGGTGTACGCCGACAATCGCGATGCCCATGCGTTTTACGCGCGGCTCGGCTTCGAGGAAGTTTCCCGGCGCGATGAGGACGACGAAGGTTTACCGTTCGCGAACATCCTGATGCGCGCCACGCGTTAGGGGCGGGCTGGCCGGGCCCGTGTGTCGCGCGGCACGGCATCAGCCGCGATGATGTCCCGGCACGCGTGCGTTCAAGCGGGTGCCGCTTCCCGCCCGGCCGCCACCCACTCGCGCACGGCCTCGACGAACAGGCGCAGCGCCGCCGGCGGATGCCGGTTCGCCGGATAGTAGAGACACAGCGCGCCGAAATCCTGGCTCCATTCCGGCAAGACACGCACGAGCCGCCCGGCGGCCACGTGCTCGGCGACGCGCGATTCCGTCACCCACGCGATGCCGATGCCGGCCAGCGCGGCATCGATCATCAGCCCCTGGTTGCCGAGCGTCATCGGCCCGTCGACATCCACGCTGACGCGCTTGCCCTTGCGGATCAGATCCCATCGATAGAGGGCGCCGCTTTCGAAACGGTAGCGGATGCACCGGTGATCCACGAGATCCTGCGGCCGCTCCGGCGGCGCGTGTCGTGACAGGTAGTCGGGCGACGCCACCGCGACGAAGCGGATCGTGTCGCCGAACTTCACCGCGATCATGTCGCGCGGCACGTCTTCGTGAACGCGGATGCCGGCGTCGAAGCCGTGCTCGACGATGTCGATCAGCCGCGAATCGGTGACGAACTCGACGTGGATGTCCGGATAGCGGGCGACGAACGCGGGCAGCACATGCCGGATCAGCGGCCGCGCCGCCGCCTCCGATGCGCTGATCCGGATCTGGCCGGACGGACGGTTGCGGGCGGTGGCCGCGTCGTTCAGCGCGTCTTCGAGATCGGCCACTGCGGGCCGCACGCGCAGCAGCAACTGCTCGCCGGCCTCCGTCAGCGCGACGGAGCGTGTGGTGCGGTTGAAGAGGCGCACGCCGAGCCGCGCTTCGAGGTGGCGCACCGCATGGCTCAGCGCCGACGGCGATACACCCAGGATGCGCGCCGCACCGCTGAAGCTGCGCTGTTCCGCGATCGTGATGAAGGTCGTGAGTTCGCCGATGCCGGTACGGAGCATTTGTGAATTTTCCTCAGTAACACATGAAATGGTACGCCGATTGTTGAGTGCTATCCATCAACCTACACTGGCTTCCTCGGCATTCGGTCGAACCTTTTCATCTTCAGCAGGAGAGCGTCATGCAACAACGCATGCTTGGTAAGAGCGGCCTCGAAGTCTCGTCAATCGGGCTCGGCTGCATGGGATTGAGTTACGGCTACGGCCCCGCGACCGACAAGGCGAGCGGCATCGCGTTGATCCGCGCCGCGTTCGAGCGCGGCGTGACATTCTTCGACACGGCGGAAGCGTACGGCCCGTTCGTCAACGAGGAGCTGGTCGGCGAGGCGGTCGCGCCGTTTCGCGATCAGGTCGTGATCGCCACCAAGTTCGGTTTCGAGGACGGCCAGGCGATGAAGGGTGTCGACAGCCGGCCGTCGCATATCCGCGACGTGGCCGACGCGGCGCTCAAGCGGCTGAAGATCGATCGCATCGACCTGTTCTATCAGCATCGCGTCGATCCGAACGTGCCGATCGAAGAGGTGGCCGGCACGGTCAAGGACCTGATCCGCGAAGGCAAGGTCGCGCACTTCGGGCTGTCGGAAGCCGGCGAGCAGACGATTCGCCGCGCGCACGCGGTGCAGCCGGTCGCCGCGCTGCAAAGCGAGTATTCGCTGTGGTGGCGCGAGCCGGAGGCGCGGATCCTGCCGACGCTCGAGGAACTCGGCATCGGCTTCGTGCCGTTCAGCCCGCTCGGTAAAGGTTTCCTGACCGGCGCGATCGATGCGAACACGACGTTCGCGGAGAACGATTTCCGCAATGTCGTGCCGCGCTTCTCGGAGGAAAACCGCAAGGCGAACGCGGGCCTCGTCGACCTGCTCGGCCGGATCGCGACCGACAAGGGCGCGACGCGCGCGCAGATCGCGCTGGCGTGGCTGCTGGCCCGCAAGCCGTGGATCGTGCCGATCCCGGGCACGACGAAGCTGCACCGGCTCGACGAGAACGTGGGTGCGGCCGACGTCGTGCTGACGGCCGACGATCTCGCCGCGATCGAGACTGCGCTGCAGCAGATCCGGATCGTCGGCGAGCGCTATCCCGCGCACTTCCAGCAGCGCATCGATCGCTGACCGGGCTGCGGGCTGCGGGCGGCCGGCAACCCGGCAACCCGCGACGCCGTCGCGTATTGGTCAGGCGGATCAGGGACAATCTTCACGTCGTCTCAGGTTTGCGTTTCCTGGAATCGATTTGATCGTCGCTCTTTCTGCGGCGGACCGGTTTGTCCAGGAGGATGCACGGGAAAATCGATGGTCAGCCTGACTTATTCAGTACGGAAACTGGCGTTCGGGCAGCGTGGGCCTTTGACCGAGGCGCACGCGGGCCACGTAGTGTCCTGATGGATCGAGCGTCCACAGCAAAGCCGCACACGCCGTAGCCACGACGCCACTGTTACACGCGTGACACACATTTCGGCGGCGACCGAATCGAGCGGATGTTGATGCGCTAGATAGGGTAGGAATTCGAACAACTTCTCCTTGTTTTTAAGATTTTGAATTGACGTGCCGTGAAGACGCGTGAAGGTTCGGTTGCAACCGTCGCAGCAAAATGTGGGGACGGGATGGTGCCCGCTGCTGCGATAAACGAGGCAAGTATTGTCGCTTGTGCACCTCGGACAGGAGGGCGGGTTGGGATCGTCGGACAGGATCTGCCGAATGGCGCGCGTGAGAAACGCTGTCAACTCGGGATCGTTTGTACGGCGCAGCGACGCATCGCTCGCCTCCATTCCGAAACGGTGCCTGAAATGCCGGTCCACCTCATTCAGGCTGATTGACCACTGCGCCATGAGTTCAGTGATCTGATCGAGCGGGCCACTCACTTCCTGCTTGCGAGCGGTCCGAAGTTCCGCGTCGAGGCGATCGAGTTCGCTCTGCAGCTCTGCTACTGTCTTCGTCATCTCATTTGGCCAGCTACGCGGTGAACATCGCGGCTTGGCCCTCGCTGTCCGGCCGTCTGCGCACCTGTGCTATCCATTCGTGCCATGTAGCGGTTGTCCGTTGTTACTCGCCGCTGCTGGCTTCTTCCCACTGCGCTAAAAGCTCGGCCGGAATCGCCGTGACGACTTCTGCATAAGGTTTGCCGACGAATCGCTCTGCACGTTGGAGCAATACGGGGATCGGGCTGCTCGGTTCGTGGGTCTCGAACCACGTTCGCGCCGTACGAATCAGCGCGAGCGCTGCTTGGCGGTCCGCCGGTGCGGATCTCGGTTGGGTCGTTATGCGCTCGGTGGCGCTAACCGTTCCGTCATTCATCGGTTCGAACTGCACGGATGCATGATTTCCGGACGATTCGCCAGGGGCCAACGCAGGATCGCGGGATTCTGCCAACTGCTCGACCGCGCTCATCGACGCGGGCGCATTCAACCTGCCGAGGAGTCGCGTGAGCGACGACAGGTCCGGCAGGTACCCTTCGAGATGCACGGCGCACCATGTATCGATTGCAGTGAGATGCGTAATCGCATCATCGAAACTCGTCATCACCTCCGGCTGCTGCGCGCGCATATCCAGCAACTGCTGCGTAACGGACTCGGGCGCGAGAGCATCGGCGGGACGAGGGTGCGCAAAGGCACGCTCGACGTCGCGGATCTGCAGTCGCGCGAGCGTCGACTTCGAAAGAACAATCTCGCGCACGTCGGCGAGCAGTCCGTCCGGATCGGCGAGCGCCTGTATTGCATTCGTTCGCATTTCATGTGCGGCGTCGCGCCCGCCGTCGACATCGGGTTGTGGATGTACCTGCTCGGCAAATGCATCGAGCCAGGCGGCCAGCAATCTCGTGCCATCTGCAAGACCTGCGGCACCGACGAGCCGAGTGCGGCATCGCGTATAAAGAACGGCGACGCGAATGTCCTTCGTACGCAGCATGAGCCGCTGGCAGTCGCGTTCAAGCTCGCTCCAGTTGACGGGATCGGGGGCACCGACGAACGCTCCGTACTGCACGTCCTGTCTGGGTGCCGCACTCGCGAACAGCACGACGAAATCGTGGTCGTATTCGAGGTCCGGGCCGCAGGGCATGGAATCGCTGACGGGCGCGAGCCAGTCGTGATGCGGCGCGTCCCTCACGGTACCTTTACCGGATACGGACTGTCGGGGTGACTGTTTTTTGCTCATGGTCGATTGTCGGATTCAGTTGTGCGCTGATCGAAATGCCGCACGTAACGTTCGGGCTCGAACCGCATGCCGGTAATCGGCCGGTTGGGCCTCGGGTGCCCCAGCCATCCGGACCATCCGATGCGTTGTTGGCCGCCCATCACGGCCGGCGGCGCGCTTTCGGGTTTGATGCGCAGCTCGAGTTCCCATTCCAGTTCGTAGCCGACGAACGTACGCACCCATTCGACGAGACGCGGCAGATCTTCACCCTGCGGCGTGAAGCGCAGATACGAGTCGAGATCGATGGGACCGATCACGATGCGGAACCGGTGCTGACGGTCCGGCGCCACGCGCCCGAGCATCGCGGCTTGTCCCATCGTGGCAGCGGGGCCCGGTCGGCCCATGCGCCCCTGATCGGCCGCGGCGATCGCGATCCAGTGGAACACGTTCTCCTCGATCGCGACCGGCACGCCGAAGTAGTGTTCGAGTGTGGCGCGAAGCCCGTCCGGGTTGCGCGACTCGCGTACGAGATGCGCGGACGCGGCCAGTCGCGCGTGCGAGGGCAGGGGGCGCCGCCCGATTTCGGCGGTGTCGTGGCCCGTGAGGCTCGCGATGTAGAACGAAAACCGCTCGTCGTCTTTCCGGTCGAGGCCGGCTGTCGACTGTGCCGATGCCCACGCGCGATAGAACAGCGTCAGGAACCGGTGGTGGAAGATGTCGAAGAAGTCGACCGTCGTCGTGTCGCGACGGCCCTCTTCGCGTTCACGCGCCCATTCGGTCACGTGGATCGGTAGTGGCCCGTTCGGTCCGAGCATGCCGAGACCGAAGAGCCGCACCTTGAGCCGTCCCGCGGCTTCGTGGACGCCGGCGATTTCACGCGGTGCGAAGGCGAGACTTGGTTGTTGTCCGAGCCGGAACGGCTCGGCCTGCGGTCGGCGCGCGGTACCGATCGGTTCGACCGCGGGGTTCGCGCCGATGCGTCGCAGCAGTGACAGGAACCCGAAGCGCCACGGCTCCATTTGAAGACTTTCCAGCAGGTCAGGCGAAAGCGTGCTGTCGCGCACGAGCGCCGGCAGGGCCGCGCGTTCCATTACAGCACTCCGCGTGTTCCGGTGCGCGCGGGCCAGCGTGCGATACGGCCGCGCTGCATCGAATGCAATTCGGTCTGCGTGAAGCTGTTGATCGACACGTGCCGTGCCAGCCAGTGTTCGAGAATCGTGCCGAACAGATAAGGGCTGACGCCGGAGAAGCCGGCCTCGTCGACCGTTACCGCACACTCGATGCCACGCCCGAACGTCATCGGGCCCGTGCCCGGCAGCTTGCGTGTCACCGGACGCGTCTTGACGCCGACGAGGCTTTCGACTTGCCGAATATGTTCGTTGTTGTCGTTCGCAAGGTAAAGGCGCAGCAGGTCGCGCAGACCCTGACCGCCGTCACGGTGATCGAGACCTTCGAGCGGCAGGTAGTTGAAGTTGAGCTGGCGGATCAGTCGCCACGCCATCTCTCGCTCCGCGTACGGCGCCTTCGGCGGACTCGGCGGGCGAATGAGACCGATACTCTCGACTGGCGCGGACTCCTCCGTCGCCAGGTCGCGCACGCCGTTGCGCGGCACGAGCGTGGCGAGATCCCGGTTCGTCAGCAGTGCGACGACTGACAGGAAACGGATGTCCTCGCCGTAAGGAGCCTCGTTCTGGTCAACCAGTGAGAGAAACACTTCGGTGCCGACATAGGGGGTCCGCGTGCCGTAACGGCGTGCGGTATCGGATACGAGCCGCCGTTCGCGACGTGTCGAGAAGTACCGTCCGTGATTGCCTTCGTCGTTGTTCAGGGTTTGATAGAGCGGGCGGAATTCCAGTTCGTCCGAGGTGGCTGCGACCTGTCCGTGCACGGTCTCCACCGAGAACACTTCGTAGTCGAGCGGTGCGAGCCGGGCGGGCACCAGATGAGACTCGGTCTCGCGGGGGGAAATCTCGATGCGGTCGGTCTGCCGTTTGAAGAGGTTGATGACGGGCGTGCAGAACAGCGCGAAGCGTGACGCGTCGACGAGGTTCGCGAGTTGGCCCGGCGCCCGGTCGAGCAGCACGACGATTTCAGCCTCGCGACCGTTCACACGGGACAGGCCTTCGGCAAGACCGTTGAGTGCGAAGAACCAGAACCGTGCCGGGCACGCGAAGTATTCGTGCAGCAGGTTGTGCCCGTGAAACTTCGTCCAGGTGAGTGGCAGCAAGTTCTGATCGGGGTGCAAGCCCTCATGTTCGACCGCACGGTGAGTCACGGCAGCGGGAGAGCGGCCCGGCACGCCGAATTCGCCGGGCGCTGCGATCATGGACGCGATGCCGGCAACGTGCAGCAACTCGAACAGGTGCGAGGCGACCTGTTCGTCACCGGCCAGATACACGGGCAGCCGGTCGAGCCCCTTCAGATCGGCGATGCGCACATCGCCGGTCGTCGCCAGGCGCAGCCGCAATGCACCGCGTACCTGCCGGTCGGGCGGGACATAGCGGTCGAGCGCCGGGATGTCGGGCGGAATGCCCGTCAGGCGCGCATCGGTGATCGTGAGTGGCCAGAGCGTGACGTCCTGGCCGCTCGTAAACTGGCATGCGGTTTTTTCGCCATCGGGGATCCGTGCCTTGAACGACGTGCCGCGCGCGATACGATAGCCGGCGGCCAGATTGCCTTCCGCCTGACCCGGATACAGGCGCGCGACCGCGATCGACGGCGTGGGCGCGACGTAATTCGGATAAATCACTTCCAGTAGCCGCCCCGTGAAGCGCGGAAACTCCGCATCGAGCTTGAGTTGCATGCGCGCGGCCATGAAGCAGAAGGACTCGATCAGGCGCTCGACGTAGGGGTCGGCCACTTCGCCAGCCTGCATGCCGAGCCGGCGCGCGATTTTCGGGTGCGCCTGTGCGAACTCGGTGGCGAGTTCACGCATGTAGATGAGTTCCTGGTTGTAATAGTCGAGTAGTCGCGGGTCCATCGGAAAGGTCTCGTTTTGTCGTTGTGCCGCTCTTACCTAGAGCGCATGCCGGTGATCTGAATTTCGCTCGTATCGAGATCGAGCGAACTCTGCACCATGAATTCGAGCGGATACGGATCCATGTGAACCAGGCCGCGCACTTCGAACGCGAGCACATTGTGATGGCCGCTGGCGTCGTCGTCCTGGCGGGGCGTCACCACCAGCGAATCGGGGATCAGCCGCGGCTCGAAATCGGTGATGGCCCTCCGGATCATTTGCTCGATGTCGTTCCACTGGCGCGACGCGAGAAAAGTACCCGCGAGCGGAGGCACGCCGAAATTGACGGTTGACGCGGCCGCCCGCGGGTGGCGTTCGCGTTCGATCCGGTCTTCAATGCTTGTCGTGTTGAGCAGATAGGCGAGATCGCGCTGGACGATGTCGCGCATCGCGGCGCCTGATTCGCCGCTCGTGCGGCTTGCGCGGGCTGCCGTGTACGAGACGACGCTCACGCAGGCGATGGCTGTGTCGGACGGGTCGCTGCTGCAGCGGGCTGCCGACCAGCTCAATCAGAAGGCGGACAAGGCGTTGGGCATTCGGGTGTCGGAACGCATCGAACGGGAACTTGTCGACAATCACTTTGCGGCGCTGCGCGAGGTCGTAACCGGGAGCGCGGATGCGCAATCCGATACACGGCCAGCCGCCACGCAGACGGACAAGACGGGGCTGGACGGCGTCACCAACCTGCTGAACGACTATTACACGGCGCTCACCGTT
Source organism: Burkholderia sp. Ac-20392 (assembly GCF_017104585.1). NCBI lineage: Bacteria > Pseudomonadati > Pseudomonadota > Betaproteobacteria > Burkholderiales > Burkholderiaceae > Burkholderia > Burkholderia sp. Ac-20392. The sequence continues at coordinate 22,574 of NZ_JAAGPB010000047.1, read as the reverse complement.
GCCGACAATGCGTTGTCGAACAACAGCATGCCACCGGCGAGCGACGTTGCCGCGAAACTGAAAATGGCGGCCGACACGATGCCTGCACCGTTCCGCGCGGTATTGCTGCAGCTTGCCTCCGATGGCTCGCGCGAAGTCAATCAAGGCATTGGTCAATTGCTGTCGCGTCAGATGCAGGCGGTGGTCGGTGACACCTGCCGGCTGATTGTCGAGGGTAACTATCCGTTTTCGCCGAACGGCAAGCGCGATGTCAGCATCGACGATTTCACCCGGGTGTTTGCGCAAGGGGGCTTGATCGATGACTTCTTCACGAAAACGCTTGCACCGTTCGTCGACACGGCCGCGAAGCCTTGGCGCTACCGGACGCTGCCGGGCGCGATCGAACCCATGCAGGGGCCGGACCTGGAGCCGTTCGAGCATGCAAAGGCCATCCGCGATGTCTTCTTCAACGATCCCGGCCGCAAGCAGATGACGTGGAAGGCCGACATCCGGATTCCCGAACTCGATCCGACGATCATGAGCCTCTCGCTCGACATCGATGGACAGACGACGCTTTACCAACATGGTCCTGTTGCGCCTTTCACTGTCACATGGCCGGGGCCGCGCGGCGGCGTCCACACGGAAATCACGGCCAGCCCGCGGATTCGACCGGATACGTCGACGATCGCAGCGGACGGACCGTGGGCGTTGATGCGCCTGCTCCAGAAAGGTCGCGTGGTGGAGACGGCGACGCCGGGCCGCACGCGCGTCGCGTTCAGTTTCGACGGTCGTCAAGCCGCACTCGACGTCGCAAGTGCCGGGAGCGTCGCGAATCCACTGACGAGCGACGTGCTGAAGACGTTCCGGTGCCCCAGCACGATGTCGGCGTTCAACCTGCCGGATAGTGGCCCGCCGCCGGGGTTGCCGCGAGGCATGTTGCCGGCAAGCGCGGGTAGCGTTTCCCGCTGAACGGGGAGGGGCGATCGATGATTCTTTCGACAACCGATCCGCAGGGCCATGCAGGGGCCATGGCGTCGCCGTCTGTTGCCGCACGGCTGAAAGCCGCGGAGCAGGCGATCAACCCGCTGCTCGAAGCGTCGCGCGTCCTGTTGCGGGCGTTGGCCGAGACGCCCGCAACGCTGGATGCCGATGCCATTGCACCGTGGCGTCGATGGCTGGGGCAGGAAGTTCGTCTCTTCACGTGGCTCTGCAGTGAACTCCGGCTCCGACCCGAGCATGTCCGGTGCGCCAGCTATTGCTTGTGCTCCGCGCTCGACGAGGCGGCGATGCAGACGCCTTGGGGGAAGGGCGCAACAACCGGCGTCGAATGGCAGGACAGCAGCCTGGCGAGCGCGTTGGGGCATGATCGTCGGGGCGGCGACCGTGTTTTCCAGCTGATCGACGACGCCATGGGCAATCCGCGCGAGAACCTCGATCTGATTGAGGTGTACCAAAACGTACTCGATCTCGGGTTTCGTGGGCGATACCGGTTTGAAGCAGGCGGTCAAGGGCGCTTGCAGGTCATTCGCGAACACGTACACGACGTGGTGATGACGGGTGGGCAGAGCATGAGTCGCGTCAGGGAGCCGCTGAAACGTCCGCGACAGACGGTCGATCCGTGGGTACGTCCGGTGGCGGTGCGTCGGTCGCGGGCGAGGTTCGCGGGCGGTCTCGCTGTGGCGTTATTGCTGGGAGCCGGGGGCTACGTCGCGGTGGATCGTTGGGTGCGCACGAATGAGGGGCGCCGGGCATCGCAGCTCGATGTGTTGGCTCGCAATCTGGAACTGCAGCTTCGTGATGAAGTCGCTGCTGGGAATGTCGAACTGATCCGCGACTCCGGGCGCAATGCGTTGACGCTTCGATTCAGCGGCATGTTTGGGCCTGGCGAGGCAACGGTGGCGCCGTGGGGTGCTTCGGTGGTGGCTTCGGCTGGCCGGGAAATCGCCGCTGTGACCAAGGGCGCGGCCGTCCGGGTGGCGGGATACGCGGACAGCACTCCGATCAGTTCGACACGTCAAGCATCCAACCAGGTGCTTTCCGAAGCACGCGCTCGGCACGTGACCCGGATTCTCGTTGCGGCTGGCGTATCTGCGCCGCGTATTACTGTGGAAGGAAACGGCGATGTCGATTCGCTGGCGGACAACGGTACCGCAGTGGGAAGAGCAAGAAATCGTCGTGTCGAAGTGATCGTTACAGATTGACGCTTGATGGAGAGCGTCAATTTCGGGTTCCGGTAGGCCGGGATCGTTTCGACGAATGGCAGCGTAAATTCTTGTGGCTCAGTATCGGCTGAAACTATTGTGGTGGACGTAGGAAGCCAGTCGATTCAGGAGAATCGCGGTTAAATGCTCGGGCATACATGCATGAAATGCATCAAGATTGTTTTTAATGCGGTGCACCAGATGATGGTAACGCCAGGCTATCGAGCGAGCGTAGTGATACGCCTTTGTGTCGCCGCATTGGCGGCACCGTTTTTGGTAAGCGGTAGCACGCATGCGATGAACAGCGAGATGTCGTCGGGGCGATGCGAACAGCCACTCGCGCAGCGTCTGACACGGGCTGCGCTCGCATCGCCCGACGCCGTTCTACAGGATGGTTCTCTGTACGGTGTACAACGTTGGACCGTAGCGACACGCGCTAGCTATCTCGGCTTGCAATTTCCCGGATTGCTATCGTGCGCGTACACGGTGAGTGCCATCTTCCAGGCTGCATGCCATCCGATCGGTAATCTTGCCTCAGTCTCGGCTGTCGATACTGCGTTGTCTCGCTGGCCGAAGGTCATGAAGATCGAAGACCTTCAGCCCGGTGATGTGGTGTTTTGGCGCCCACGGCGCACTGGCATATTTCGATGCCCCAACACACATTGGCACGTTGGTATCGCTGTAGGTAATGGTCGGACCGTCGACAACGACTGGTGGACGGGGAAGCCGGGGGAACATTCAGTAAGCCGGCTATGCTTGACGTTCGCCTATGCGCGTCGATCACGGTAATCGTGTGTCGGCGTTGTTGGCAGGCTGGATGGCAGATCCGGATCGTCGGCGAGCGCTATCCCGCGCACTTCCAGCAGCGCATCGATCGCTGACCGGGCTGCGGGCGGCCGATCGGGCACGAATTGATCAGCGGAATCAGGGACAATCTTCACGTCGCCTTAAGTTTGCGTTTCCTAGAATCGATTTGAACGTCGCTCTTCCTGCGACGGACCGATTCGTCCAGGAGGATGCGCATGCCCAAACCCCGTGTCGCCGTAGCCCTGTTCCACGAAGCCGTCGGCACGTCGAGGCCGACAGCGCAACCGCTGAAGGGCTGCCCATGATGTGGCCGAACGCGTGGCGTGTCTCGGCACTGTTCGTGCGCGAGTGGGTCGGCCGTCCGGCCGCGGTGGGCGCGTTGTGCCCGAGTTCGCGGCAACTGGCGCGCGAGATGGCCGACGCGGTGCCGGACGGCGACGGGCTGGTCGTCGAGCTCGGCGGCGGCACCGGTGCGATCACCGCGGCGTTGCTCGAACGCGGCGTCGCGCCCCGGCGACTCGTCGTGGTCGAGCGTTCGCCGGCATTCGTCCAGCATCTGCGGCGACGCTTTCCGGGCATCTCGATCGTGTCGGGCGACGCACGGCAGCTCGAGCGGCTGCTGCCGCCTGAGGCCCGCGTCGACGCGATCGTGTCGTGCCTGCCGCTGCGCACGCTGCCGCGGCAGGATGTGGCGGCGATCGTCGACCAGTGCCATCGCGTGCTGTCGGCCGACGGCGTGATGATTCAGTTCACGTATGACCTGCGGCCGCCCGGCCGTCATCCGCTCGGCGATTCGGCATTTGTTGCTTGCGGCAGCCGGATCGTCTGGGCAAACATACCGCCTGCGCGGATCGTGACCGTGCGCAGCGTCACCGCCGAACACACCGAATGATGCCGCTGCGTGCGGTGCGCCCGGTCGTGGCGCCTCGCCTTCTCCTTTCGTAATCCCTTCTAATCCTTCCAATTACCATTCATATTGCCGTCACATCAGGTTCCTACCATCGCCTTTCATTTCGAAAGCATCAATGGCGGGGGGAACCGGCAACATGAATCGAATCAAACTGGCGGCGCTGCTGTGTGCGGGCGCCTTTGCACTTGCCGGATGCGGCAGCGACGACGGCCCGACCAGCACGGCGCCCGGCCCCATGAAGCCGCTGGCCGCGCGCAACGTGATCTTCTTCCTCGGCGACGGCATGGGGATTACGACGCTGACGGCCGCGCGCATCTTCGCGGTTGGTGAAGACGGCGCGCTCACGATCGATACGCTGCCGGAAACCGCGTTCGTGAAGACCTATTCCAACGATGCGCAGGTGACGGACAGCGCACCGTCGATGTCGGCGTACATGACCGGCGTCAAGACCAACAACGAAGTGATTTCGATGTCGCCCGACACGAAGGCGATCGAGCCGACCGCGAGCCTCACCGGCAACTGCGGCGCGAACAACGGCAAATCGGCAACGACGCTGCTCGAGATCGCGAAGGCGCAGGGGCTGGCCACCGGTGTCGTGACGACCACGCGTGTCACGCACGCCACGCCTGCGGCAACGTATGCACACGTGTGCCATCGCGACGCAGAGAACGACATCGCCGCGCAACTCGTGCCGGGCGGCGCGGGCTACAACGGCGCACTCGGCGATGGCGTCGACGTCGTGCTCGGCGGCGGCACGCAATTCTTCGTGCCGAAGGACGGCGGCGGCAAGCGCACCGACGGGCGCAACCTGGTCAACGAGCTGAAGGCGAAGGGCTATGCGTTCGCGCAGAACCGCGACGATCTGCTGGCCGCCGACGCGACCAAGGGCGGCAAGCTGGTCGGCCTGTTCTCGTCGAGCCACATGAGCTACGACCTCGATCGCGGCGCGACCAAGGAGCCGAGCCTCACCGACATGGCGACGCGCGCGCTCGACGTGCTGCAGAAGAACCCGGCCGGCTATTTCCTGATGGTCGAAGGCGGCCGGATCGACCACGCGCTGCACGACACCAATGCGAAGCGCGCGCTGCAGGACACGGTCGCGTTCGACAACGCGATCAAGGCCACGATCGACAAGGTGCGCAAGACCGATCCCGACCTGAAGAACACGCTGATCGTCGTCACGGCCGACCACGATCACACGCTGGTGCTGAATGGCTATGCGGCGCGCACCGGCAAGACCGAGGCGGGCAAGCCCGGCGTGCTGGGTGTGCTGCGCAGCTACCAGACGGGCGCGGTCGCGAAGGACGCGGACGGTGCGCCGTACACGATCATCGGCTTCGGCAACGGCGAGAACCGCGTGCAGGGCAGCCGCGCGGGCACGGCACTCACCGACGCGGTGACGGGCGCCGACGACTATCGTCAGGAGGCGGTCGTGCGCATGGACAAGGGCAACGAGACGCACGGCGGCACCGATGTGTTCCTCGGTGCGATCGGCCGCGGCGCGGATGCGTTCCACGGCGTGATCGAGAACAACAAGGTCTTCGAGCTGGTGCGCAACGCGGTGCAGCTGTGAGCGCCGACCATACGGGTACAGGGGAATACAGGATGTCGACCATCAAGTGCATCGCGGCGGCGCTGGCCGTCGCGGGTTTCGCATGCGGCGCGGCGCAGGCCGCCGGCCAGGCGAAGAACGTGATTTTCTTTCTCGGCGACGGCATGGGGCCGACGACCGTGACGGCGAGCCGGATCTACAAGGTCGGTGAGTCGGGACAACTGACGATGGAGAAGCTGGCCCGCACCGCGCGCGTCAAGACCTTCTCGAACGATGCGCAGACGACCGACAGCGCACCGTCGATGGCCGCGTACATGACCGGCGTGAAGATGAACAACGAAGTGCTGTCGATGTCGTCGGACGCGCGCGCGGTCGCGCCGGGCAACGACGCGAACGGCAACAAGACCGTCAACAACTGCGCGCCGGGCAATGGCCAGCCGGTCGCGACGCTGCTGGAGCTGGCGAAGGCGCGCGGCAAAGCGGTGGGGGCGATCACGACGACCGAGCTCACGCACGCGACGCCTGCCGCGACCTATTCGCACATCTGCCATCGCGATGCGCAGTACGAGATCGCCGCGCAGGCCGCACCGGGCGGCGCAGGCTACAACGCGGCGCTCGGCGACGGCGTCGACGTGCTGATGGGCGGCGGCCGCAACCACTGGACGCCGTTCGATCCGGCGGCGAACAAGCGCGGGCGCGCGGACGGCCGCAACCTGCTCAACGAGATGAAGGCGAAGGGCTACACGGTCGTCGCGACCAGGGATCAACTCGCGCAGGCCGGCAACGGCAAGCTGGTTGGCCTGTTCAGCTCGACGAGCCATCTCGAGTACGAACTCGACCGCGTCGCGGGCAAGGGCGAAGGGCCGACGCAGCCGAGCCTGGCCGAGATGACGTCGAAGGCGATCGACGTGCTGTCGAAGAATTCGAACGGCTATTTCCTGATGGTCGAAGGCGGCCGGATCGATCACGCGCTGCACGGCACCAATGCGAAACGCGCGCTGGAGGACACGGCGGCGTTCGACGAAGCGATCCGCGTCGCGCTGTCGAAGGTCGACCTGTCGAACACGCTGATCGTCGTGACGGCCGACCACGACCACACGATGACGATCAACGGCTATTCGAAGCGCGGCAACCCGATTCTCGACATCAGCCGCAACTATCGCGACGGCCAGCCGAGCAAGGACGCCGACGGCAACACCTACACGACGCTGGTGTTCGGCAACGGCGCGAACCGGCCGAACGTGCGCGCGTCGGTCGATTCGGCCACCGCGACGAACGAGGCGTATCTGCAGGAAGTCGGCGTGCGGATGGGGAGCGCGGGCTCGGAGACGCACGGCGGCGGCGACGTGATGCTGTTCGCCGACGGTGCGGATGCGAAGGCGTTCAAGGGCACGATCGACAACACGAAGGTGTTCGGTCTCGTGCGCTCGGCGTTCGGCTTCTGAATCCGTTGACTGCATGAGGAACGGGAACGCCCGATGAAACGTCAGCTTCTCTGCGCGCTCGCTTGCGGGTGGGTTGCGCTGCCGGCCCTTGCAGCGGCCGATCTCGACGCCGTGCTGCTGCACGAGAGCCGCACGGTGTCGGCCGACGGCGTGACGCGCACGACGATGTATCGCGAACGGATGGTGCGGCGCGACGGGCACGTGTGGGTCGAACGCGTGCTGCCCGTCGCGGCGGCAGGTGGGCACGGCGACGATCACGACCATGACCACGACGCGGGTGCTCGCACTGGCGTGCAGCCGGCCGCCGCCCACGCGGGCCACAAGCACTTCAACTTCCAGGCGGCCGCGCGGCACGTGACGTCCGACGGCAAGACGACGCGCATCGAGTATGTGGATGTGGGGAACCGGACGGTCGTCAGCGTGCCGCCGGCCGAGTACGAAACCACGGGCTTCGACGGCTCGTGGGACAACGCGTACTACGTCACGCCGCCGTCGCAGTTGAAGCGGCTCGCAGTGGCGAAGCGCGGCGACGCGCCTGGCACCCGCTGGTACGAGCAGGCGGTCGACACACCCGGCGCGCGTGGCGTGAACCGGATCCTGTGGAACGAGAAGCTGCAGGTGCCGCTGTCGGTCGAATACCGGAGTGCCGACGGCCGCGTCGTGCGCAAGCTGACGTTGACACCGGCGCCGGCCGCGCGGCGCGAGACGTTGCCGTGGCAGACGCTCGCCAGCTATACGCGCAAGGAATACGCGGACTATCTCGACTGATCGACGATTTTCACCGTCTGTACGCGGGGCTTGCGGTCAGGCCGGCCGGTATCGTCGAGCGATACGGCCGGGCCCTGGCCGATTTTTTTGCGGCTGACCGGCAGCCATTGCCGGTGACACGCTAGAAGCGCGCGCCGTCCGGCACGCGCGACAAAGGCCGCGACGCGATCCGCTTGATGTAACGGTCGAGCGGTGTTGCATAGCCGCGTGCGATCGCCGCGCTCAGCGCCGCCGACAACGCCAGATACGCCATCAGCAACAGCAGCTTCGTGTCGCCATGCGTGGCCGACGGCGGCCAGAACGTGCGCAGTCCGCCGAGCACGATCAGGTGGAACAGGTACAGCTCGTAGCTCAGCTTGCCGGCACGGCCCAGCGGCGCGAGCAGGCGGCCGTGCGCGCGCTCGCCGTTGACGTGCGCGCCGATCAGCAGCACGGCCGTGCCGAGCGCCATCGCGGTGACGCCGGCGACATGGCTTTCCGCAATCGGCCAGGCCAGATAGAGCACGGCCATCGCCGTCGCGACGAGCCACTGCACGAGCGGCGCGGCCAGCCGCTGCCCGTTCACGCGCTCGGCCAGCAGCGCGGTGCAGCAGCCGATCGCAATCCCGTCGAACGACGCGAAGTACGCGTAGAGGAACCCGCCTTCGTCGCCGGCGTGCGTGAAGCGGTACACGGGCCCGATCGCGGCGATGATCACCCAGAACGCGACCAGTCGCGCATCGCGGCGCAGCGCGATGCACAGCAGCGGGAACGACAGGTAGAACACCTCTTCGACCGACAGCGACCACAGCACGCCGAGCGCGTAGTTGACCCAGCCGTACGCGCCGATCAGCACGTTCATCCAGAACGTCAGTGACGCGAGATTCACGAGCCAGAACGACACGGCGATGCCCTCTGGCGCATGGTTCTGGAAGATCGGCACGCCGGCCGCCGCGAGGCCGTTGACGAGCGCGAGCAGCAGGAGCAGGCATGGGACGATGCGTGCGATACGCGACACGTAGAACGCGCGCACGTCGACCGCGCCGAGGCTGCCCCAGCGGCGGAGCGCATTCGACGTGATCAGGTAGCCGGAGATCACGAAGAACATCGTCACGCCGTAGTTGCCGTTGCGCGCCACCGCATGCACCGCATCCCAGCCGAATACGCGGGCGAGCGACGTGTCGCGCAGCGAGTAGGGGATGTTGAAGTGATGCAGCAGGACGAGCACGATCGACACGCCGCGCAGCAGGTCGATCCGCGCGTTGCGCGGCCCGGTGCTCATTGCGGCCTGCCCGGTTCGGCGAGGGCCGGCAGCGCCGCCAGGAACGTATCGCGTGCACGCAAGCCGGCGTTTGGCGTCTGCCGCTGGTCGTCCTGCATCAGGTACGCGAACACAATCTTGCGCGGCCCCTTTGCCGCCCAGCCGACGAACCAGCCGTAGGCGCGCGATGCATCGTACTTGTGCCCCGGCGACCCGGTGCCCGTCTTGCCGTGCACGACCCAGCCGCCGGGCTGCGTGTCGATCAGCGTGATGCGCTCGGTCATGTCGAACGCGTGCGCGCTGACGGGCAGCGTCCGGTTCGCGATCTTGCGCATGAAGCCGACCTGTTCGAGCGGCGAGATGCGCAGCGACGCGTTGACCCATGCGCCCATCACGCCGTTCAGTTCACCCTGCTGGCTGGTCACGTCCGCGTTGCCGTAGCCGAACGCGTTCGTGTACCGCTGGAAGCGCGCTTGCCCGAGCGCCTGCGTGACCTGCTGCGAGTACCAGAACACCGACAGCTTCATCCAGCGCGCCGGGTCGGTCGGCTCGCGCCACGGCGCGCCGCCCCAGTCGGGGTAGCCGGCGTGGAAATCGAGCGTCGGTGTGTGCGCATCTTTCAGGACGCCCGCATCGAAGCCCATCAGGCTGATGGCGACCTTGAACGTCGACGCCGGCGTCACGCGGGTCGCGCAGTCGCCTTGCTGCACGAGCACCTGGCCGGTGGCGGCGTCGGCGACGACGGTGCAGATCGGGCGGGCATCGGACGTCGCGGCGGCCAGCAGGCCGGCGGCGAAGGTGAACAGCGCGCGGCGCCAGGGCTTCAAGTGACACTCCTCGGGGATGGGCGGCAGGCGCGCGGTGCGGGCGGAAGGCGGCAGGCCGTGCGCAATGGGGGCGACGGCAGGCATCGAGGATCGTGCGGATGGCGGCCGTTGCGGAGGCCCACAGTGTATCGGCGGATGGTCGTTCGTTGACCTGTCACGGTTGACGGGGCAATCGCGCGCGTTTTATCCGTTCCGCGAGTATCGGCCGGTCACGCGTGGCGGCGTGCATGAAAAAGCCCGCCGGCAGGCTTGCGCCTGCGGGCGGGCAAAGACACCTCGGGCAGACCCGCGCGGGTGTCGCGTGAAGAACGGAGAACCGGGTTGCGTCAGAACTTGTGGCGCAGCGCGAGGCGCACGGCCACCTGGTTCGACGTCGACGACGGTGCGTCGGTGCCCGGGATGAACGCGTTGTCGAGGATCGAGTTCGTCTTGTCGCCGGCGATGTGCTGGTACGCGGCCTGCACGTACACGTCGGTGCGCTTCGACAGGTTGTAGTCGGCCATCAGCCCGACCGAGTGGATCTTCGGCTTCGCGTCGCCGGTCGATGCGTCGTACTTCTCGAGCGACAGCACGTACTGCGCGCCGACCATGAACGCCGGCGTGATCTGGTACGAACCGTTCACCTCGAAGTTCTGGTACTTGATCGCGCTGACCGTCGCGCCCGGGGCGATGATCGCGCCCGGCGTGCCGAGGTAGCCGTTGCCGGTCGGGTTCTTGTAGTTCGAGTTCGTGTACGCGAAGCCGACCGTTGCCGGGCCGAACGTGTAGTTGATGCCCGCGCCGAACACGCGCATGCGCTCGGCGATGTAGCTCGCGTCGTTCGCGGTGATCGCGCCGGCCGAGCCGTCGCCCGGGTGGTTCGCCTGCAGGTACGCGGCGCCGATCAGCAGGCCGTTGTTCTGGTACTGCGCGCCGAAGCTGTACGCGCGGTTGTCCGAGAAGTTCGTGCTGTTGCTGAAGCTGTAGGCGCCGCCGAACTGGAAGCCGCCGAAGTTCGGGCTCGCGTACTTCACCGTGTTGTCGAGGCGGAACGAGTTGTCGGTGTTGTCGTTGTCGAACGGGTGCGCGAGCAGGTAGCCGCCCCAGTTGCCGTTGGCCGTGGTCGGCGCGAGATAGTCGACGACGGAGTCGTACTGGCGGCCGAACGTCAGCGTGCCGTACTGCGTCTGGCTCAGGCCGACGTAGGCCTGGCGGCCGAACATGCGGCCGCCCTGGTTGAGCCGGCCACTGTTCACGTCGAAGCCGTTTTCGAGCTGGAAGATCGCCTTCATGCCGCCGCCGAGATCCTCGCTGCCCTTCAGGCCCCAGCGGCTGCCCTGGGCGTAGCCGCTCGCCATTTCGTAGACGTGGCCGGTGCCGACGTTGTTCGTGTAGTTCAGGCCTTCGTCGATCACGCCGTACAGCGTGACGCTGCTTTGCGCGAACACGGGGGCTGCGAAGGTTGCCGTTACGGCGAGCGCCGTCAGGGTCTTTTTCATTGAGATCTCCGGGATATCCAGCTTGTATCGGTTGTCGTGAGCGCGTCCGGCGAGGCGCGCCCCGTCATCCGGGGCGACCCGGTGCAGCGCGTGCGGCGCCGAGTCGCGCAAGGCGCGGCGGCGCGGCATCCGGCAGCGTCGGGTCGTGTCTCCTCCGATGACATCGCGCATTCTTCCCAAGCCTAAAAGGAATCGAAAGCGAGTAATTTCGATGGATGGGATCGGGTTCGCCAATGGGGTCGCGACAGGCCGTTTCGACAGCCGAAACGGGGTGGGCGGCGTCACGGCGCAATGTCCGTCGCGCAACGGCCGAACGGGGGCGCGATACAACCCGCGCGGGGCCATGCGCGGGCTTGGAGAATCGGCCGCGAGGCCCGTCCGGCGGGCCTGGCCGGGTGCCCGGAGATCAATTGACGCTGCCGATAGCAATGATCGGAATTACTCGTTTCCCTAAACAAATTGGCGGCTGAAACATGCAGGCTGACCGGACGTGGATGCGTTCACGATTCGCCGGTCGCCGCGCATGCCGCGACGCACAAACAACAGATTCGATTTGGAGACGACCCACCATGCAGATTCGACGACTGAAAACGGTCCTTCTCGCCGCCGCGGCGATCCTGTCCGCGCCTGCGGCTCACGCGGCCGGCGGCGCGTGCGCCGACGGCAAGACGGTCCATTTCGCGGGCATCACATGGGAGAGCGGGTCGTTCGCGACCGAAGTGCTGCGGCAGATCATGGAGAAGGGCTACGGCTGCAAGACGGACGTCGTGCCGGGCAGCACGGCCGCCACCGAAACGGCGCTCGCGCGCAACGACCTGCAGATCTGGGCCGAGCAGTGGACGGGCCGCAGCGAGATCACCGCGAAGGCCGTCTCGTCGGGCGCGGTGAAGCTGATCGGCGACACGTTGCCGGGCGGCACGACGGAAGGCTGGTTCGTGCCCGACTACGTGGTGAAGGGCGATCCGGCGCGCAACATCAAGCCGGTCGCGCCGGGGCTCGTGTCGGTCGACGATCTGCCGAAGTACAAGCAGGTGTTCGCGGACGAAGAGGAACCGGACAAGGGCCGCTTCCTGAACTGCCCGACGGGCTGGGACTGCGAGCGCGTGAACACGCGTCTCTTGCGCGTGCTGAAGCTCGACCAGTCGTACACGAATTTCCACCCGGGCACGGGTGCGGCGCTCGACGCGGCGATCGCGTCCGCGTACCAGCGCGGCGCGCCGATCGTGTTCTATTACTGGGGCCCGGCCGCGCTGATGGCGAAATACAAGTTCACCGCGCTGAAGATGCCGACCTATAACGAAGCATGCTGGAAGACGCTGCGCGACGAGAGCAGCACGCACCAGTGCGCGTCGTCGTACATGGTGTCGCGGCTGACGGTCGGCGTGTCGAAGCCGTTTGCCGATGCGAACCCCGATCTCGTCGGCGTATTCGGCAAGGTGCGTTTCCCGATGGACTTCCTGAACCAGACGATCCTCGAGATGACTACGAAGAAGATCGACGGCGCGGCGATGGCCACGCAGTTCCTGAAGACCCGCCAGGACATGTGGAAGCAGTGGGTGCCGGCCGACGTCGCGCAGAAGATCGCCGGCAGCCTGAAGGGCGCGTAACCTGCGCGCGGCGGCGGGCCCGCGCCTGCCGCCGCCGTCACGCGCCTTCGCGGCGCGACGGAGAATCAACATGAACGGCTTCTTTCTGCACCTGTCGATCGCCGACTGGGTGAACAGCGCGCTCGAGACGTTCGTCGCGCAATACGGCGACGGCTTCCATCACTTCAGCGTGCTGGTGCTGCGCTACCTGCTCGTGCCGCTCGAAGGCGCGCTGCGCGTGGCGCCGCCGTGGCTCGTGCTGCTGGTCGTCGGCGCGATCGCGTGGAATGCGACGCGCCGTATCGGCCTCGGCGCGCTCTTCATGCTGCTGCTTTACGCGATCGGCTGCTTCGGCCTGTGGGACAAGCTGATGCAGACGCTCGCGCTGATGCTCGTCTCGACGGTGCTGTCGGTCGCAATCGGCGTGCCGGTCGGCATCCTCGCGTCGCGCAGCGCCTGGCTGCGGCGGATGCTGCTGCCCGTGCTCGACGTGATGCAGACATTGCCGAGCTTCGTGTACCTGATCCCGGTGCTGATGCTGTTCGGCCTCGGCAAGGTGCCCGCGATCCTCGCGACGATCATCTACGCGCTGCCGCCGCTGATCCGCCTGACCGATCTCGGCATCCGCCAGGTCGATCCGGACGTGACGGAGGCCGCACGCGCATTCGGCACGACGCGCTGGCAGCTGCTCGTCAACGTGCAGTTGCCGCTTGCGCGGCCGAGCATCATGGCCGGCATCAACCAGACGACGATGATGGCGCTGTCGATGGTCGTGATTGCGTCGATGATCGGCTCGCGCGGGCTCGGCGAGGATGTGCTCGCGGGCATCCAGACGCTCGACGTCGGCAAGGGCACGCAGGCCGGCCTCGCGATCGTGATCCTCGCGATCGTGATCGACCGGATCAGCCAGGGCTTCGGCCAGGAGCGCCGCGCCCGGCGGCGGCTCGCGCAGCAGCGCCGGCAGAAGGGCGCGTCGCGCGTGCCGTACCGGCTGCCGCGCAAGGCGCAGTCGGCGGGCGTCGATTCGAATCAGGCGACGCAGTCGTCGCGTGCATAGGAACGGAGACAGACATGGCGACCATCGACGTCAAACACGTGTACAAGCTGTTCGGGCCGCAGGCCGCGCATGCGCGCGTGCTCGACCTGCTGCGCTCGGGCAAGCGCAAGGCCGAGGTGCTGGCCGAAACGGGCTGCAACGTCGGGCTCAACGACGTGAGCCTCGGCATCGAGTCGGGCGAGATTTTCGTGATCATGGGGCTGTCGGGCTCCGGGAAATCGACGCTCGTGCGGCACTTCAACCGGCTGATCGAGCCGACGGCCGGCGAGATCGTGATCGACGGCAGCGACGTGATCAAGCTCGACGCGCACGGGCTGCGCGAGCTGCGCCGCTTCAAGGTCAGCATGGTGTTCCAGAACTTCGGGCTGCTGCCGCACCAGACCGTGCTCGACAACGCCGCGTATGCGCTGCGCACGCGCGGCGAGAAGCGGCACGATGCGGCCGAGGCCGCGCGCAACTGGCTGACGAAGGTCGGGCTCGACGGCTATGGCGATCACTATCCGGACGAGCTGTCGGGCGGGATGCGGCAGCGTGTCGGGCTGGCGCGCGCGCTGGCGGCCGATACCGATGTGCTGCTGATGGACGAGGCGTTCTCCGCGCTCGATCCGCTGATTCGTACCGAGATGCAGGATCAGTTGCTCGAACTGCAGGCGACGCTGTCGAAGACGATCGTGTTCATCACGCACGATCTCGACGAAGCGCTGCGGATCGGCGATCGCATCGCGATTCTGCGCGACGGTACGCTCGTGCAGGTCGGGACGCCGGACGACATTCTGTCGCGGCCGGCGGATGAGTATGTGAGAAGGTTCGTGGAGAAGCGCTCGAGTGTGAATTGAGGTATCGAAGCGCAACGTGAAAGGGCGGCGCACGCGGTGCCGCCCTTTTTCGTTCACGCGGGCCAGGCAGACGTCGGGCCCGTGTGCGTATCGAATTCATAGGTGCCGACGTAGTCGAGCGAAGCGTTTTCCGGCGTCGTGACGATGTTGGGCGAGAACACGCCGATTGCACTGTCGGCGACGAGGTCGGCGGGAACGGCATGTACCCATGCCGATTCCCACGAAACACCAAGCAGCAATTGCCGGACCGGAACGGGGCTGCCCCGATGAATGGCCTCGATGCATCCTGGCTCGTAGTCGCGCAGTCCGACTTCTGTCATGAACGCGGAAGGAATGCCGTCGCCGTCCTCGGTGTACCGCTCGTCGATGAACGAGCGCATCTCCTCGAACGAACGGAATCGATCGCTGGAAATGAACAGGTGAACGGTAACGATCATCGGTGAGCGCCTCGGGCTTTGAAATGGCCGGCGGAGCGCGCCGGTGCACGCGCACGATGATACGCGTGAGCATGGCGCTGCGTTTCGTCTCGTGCGCCGCCTGCGCCTACGGCTCGATCGACCCATACCTTGGATAGCGCCCGCTTCTGTAATTCTCGGGCATCCTGCATTTCTGATAACTCTGCATCAGCCGGAACGCGGACTTCTCCCGGTCCGTCTCGTCGCCGTCCTGAAGCCAGAGCGCATGGCTTTTCTCCGCGAGCACGATGAGCAGGCGCCGTCTGGCGGCCGACAACGCCGAACGATCCAGCAGGTCGCACACGAGATTGGCCGTGACTACGCCGAACAGCCGGCGGGTCGCATGGCAGTCGTTCGACGCGAGCAGTTGCATCGCTTCGGCGAAGGCCGTTTCTGCTTCCTCCACCGATCGCTGCAGCGTGATCGCGGGAAGCGCGAGCGCCGTGATGTAGACGCGATCGTTGGCGTCGAACCTGTCGAGTGACGCATTCACGTCCTCCAGTCGTTCGAGCACCGCATGCTGGCGGTCGATGCGCCGGAGCGAATCGGCCGGAACGTCGTCGTGCGCGTCCATGAGTTGGTCCAGATAGCCCATTCCCGCCTGCCAGTCGCCGAGATGCTCGCCGAATACGTGTGTCGCGAGCGCCGCCAGTTCGACGAGATCCTGTTCGCCCATCGGGAACGCAACCCGCTCCCGCAAGCGGGCCGCCACCGCGGTCGGCTGCTTCGTATGGTCCTGCCAGTCCCGTAGCAACGACTCGCGCAATTGTTCGTCGTGCCCCTGCGTCGTCTCCATGCGTTCCTCCGTTCGGTTGCCCGAATGGTAGGGGCGAGGATGACGTGTGTACAGTGCAGGTTTGGCAGATATATGATGCATCCGATGCAAATATGCGAGGAGCACCGCGTTGAACCGGATCGACCTGAACCTGCTGCTGGCGCTGAAGGCGCTGATCGACGAGGAAAGCGTGTCGGGCGCGGCACGCAGTCTCGATTTGAGTCCTTCCGCGATGAGCCGGACCCTCGCCCGTGTCCAGGACGCGATCGGCGACAAGGTGCTGGTGCGTGCGGGAAAGGGCATGGTGGCGACCGAAACGGCGCGGCGGTTGAAGGAGCCGCTCGACCGCATCCTGCAGGATGTCGAAATGCTGCTCGGCGCGCAGCACCGGTCGATCGAAGCGCAGCGCGTGTTCAACATCAGCGCGAACGACGGCTTCATCGATTCGTTCGCGGTGCCCATCATCGCGCAGGCGCACGATGCATGGCCGCATGCGAGGTTGCGCTTCCTGCCCAAGCACGAGAAGACCGTGGCGCGCCTTCGCAGCGGTGAAGTCGATATCGAAATCGGCGTGGTCGGCGAGACGGGGCCGGAGATCATGATCCGCAAGCTGTTCGACGACCGCATGGTCGGCGTGCTGCGCAAGGGCCATCGGCTGGCGCGGCGGCGGATGACGCTCGATGCTTACCTGTCCGTGCCGCACATCAGCGTGTCGCGCAAGGGGCGCTTTCACGGGCCGATCGACGATGCGCTGAGCGAGCAGGGGCGCGAGCGCAACGTCATCGCGGTGGTGCCGAACTTCAAGTCGGGCATCGAGCTCGCCCAGCGCTCGGACTGGATCGCTCACGTGCCCGAGAAGCACACCGCCCAGGCCCGGCAGGACGTCGTGACGTTCGACCTGCCGGTCGCGACCCCGGCGCTCGCGATCTCGATCATGTGGCATCCCCGCTTCGACCGCGACGCGGTGCATGCGGGGCTGCGGGACCTGATCGTGAACGTGTGCCGGCAGATCGTGGGCGCCACGAAGGGCTGATGCCCGCCAACGGCGGTGGCCGTCGAACCTGCCGGCACCGCGTTACTGCACGACCGTCTCACGTGGCGTCGCTTGCACGCCGGCGATCTCCGCCCGCAACGCATCCGCCAGAATCAGATCCGCGCCTTTCTCCGCGACCATCATCGTCGGCGCGTTGATGTTGCCCGACGTGATGTTCGGGAACACCGATGCATCGACGATCCGCAGCGCCTGCAACCCATGCACGCGCAGCGACGCATCGACCACCGACGTCGCCGCGTCCGGCCCCATCGCGCACGAGCCGCACAGGTGGTAGATCGAACCCGACTGCTCGCGGAAATACTGCAGCATTGCTTCGTCTGAATCGACCTGCGGCCCCGGCGAGATTTCCTCGACGGTCATCGACTTCAGCGCCGGCGCGCGCATCAGCGCCCGGATCACCTTGCTGCCCTGCACGGCCTCGTCGAGATCCTTCTGCGTGGTGAGCGCGTTGATGTGGATCTTCGCGGCATCTTCTGCGCGGTTCGACGCGATCTCGATCGTGCCGCGGCTCGTCGGGCGGCACGGGTTGAACGCGATCAGGAAGCCCGAGTAAGGCTCGGGCTTGATGCTCGCGCGGTCGCTCTTAGGGATCCGGTACGACAGCGGGTTGAAGTAGAGCTGGATGTTCGGTTCCTGCGCATCGTCCGTGCCGCGGAAGAAGCCGCCCGCCTGGTTCACGCTCATCGCAAGCGGGCCACGCTTCGTCAGCAGGTAGCGCAAGCCGATCTTCATCTTGCCGATGAGCGTACCCATCTCGTCGTTCAGCGTCGGCCGGTTCGCCTTGAAGTAGAAGCTCACGCACAGGTGGTCCTGCAGGTTGCGGCCGACGGCCGGCAGCGCATGCACGAGCGGCACGCGCTGGCGCGCGAGCAGCGACGGATCGCCAACGCCCGACAGTTGCAGCAGCTTCGGCGTATCGACCGCGCCGGCCGCGAGAATGACCTCGCGTGCGGCCACGAGCGTTTCGTCGCCGTGCTCGCCCGCGACGACCACGCCGGTCGCACGCTTGCCGTCGAACGTCACGCGCCGCACGAGCACGCCCGAGCGCAGCGTGAGGTTCGAACGGCCCAGCGCGGGACGCAGGTACGCGAAGCTGCTGGAGCAGCGTTCGCCGTGCTTCGTGTTCAGGTCGTAGATGCCCGCGCCTTCGAACTGCGCGCCGTTGAAATCGTCGGTGCGCGGCAGGTTCAGCTGGCTGCAACCCTTCAGGAACTCGTGGACGATCGGATGCACGTCGGCCTTCATCGACGTGATGTGGATCGGCCCGGTCGCGCCGTGATGCTGCGGATCGGTCGTGCCGGCCGCGTGGGTTTCGAGCTTGCGGAAGTACGGCAGCACGTCGTCGTACGCCCAGCCCGGATTGCCGGCGTTCGCCCAGTCGTCGTAGTCGCTGCGCTGGCCGCGCACATAGACCATCGCGTTGATCGAGCCCGATCCGCCAACCACCTTGCCGCGCGGGCAGTACAGCTTGCGGTCGGCGAGCTGCGCCTCGGGCTCGCTGTAGTACATCCAGTTGTAGCGGCGGTTGTAGTAGGTCTTCGTGAAGCCGACCGGCACCTTGAACCAGAACGACGCGTCGCGTTCGCCCGCTTCGAGCAGCAGCACCGAGTGCCGGCCCGATTCGCTCAGGCGGTTTGCGAGGATGCAGCCGGCCGAGCCCGCGCCGACGATGATGTAGTCGTAGCTCATGTCTGTCCTTTGCGCTCAGCCCTTCGCGGGAGCGAGATCCTTCACGTCGACGGGGTTCTCGCCCATCTGCAGGTGAAGCCGTTCGCCGGTGTACGGCGTGTGACGGCGCACGACGTCCATGTCGAGCTCGATGCCGAGGCCCGGTTCGTTCGACGGAATGATGTAGCCGTCTTCCCAGCGGATCGGCGTCTTCACGACTTCCGCATGGAATCCGCCCCACGTCATGATGCTTTCCTGGATCAGGAAGTTCGGCGTGCAGGTCGCGAGCTGGATGCTCGCGGCCGCGCCCACCGGGCCGTTGTACAGGTGCGGCGCGATCTGCGCGTAGTGCACTTCGGCGAGCGTCGCGATCTTCTTCGCTTCGAGCAGGCCGCCGACGCGCGCGACGTTCAGCTGCAGGATCGATGCACCGCCCGCCTGCAGCAGCTTGTGGAATTCGTACTTGGTCGTCAGGCGCTCGCCGGTCGCGATCGGAATCGACGTGTGCTTCGCGACTTGCGCGATCGCTTCTTCCTGGCCGGGCGGCACCGGCTCCTCGAACCACAGCGGGTCGTATTTCTCGAGCCGCTTCGCGAGCCGGATCGCCGACGACGGCACCATCTGCCCGTGCGTGCCGAACAGCAGGTCGGCCTTGCTGCCGACGGCTTCGCGCACCTTGCGGCAGAACAGTTCGCAGCGGTCGAGCACTTCGAGCGACAGCTGATGGCCCGAGTAGGCCGTGTACGGGCCGGCCGGGTCGAACTTGACGGCCGTGAAGCCGAGCTTCACGTTCTCGGCCGCGCATTCGGCCGCGAGGTCGGGATCGTCGTAGTCGTATTCGCCCTTCGCGTTCTTCGGGTACAGGTACGTGTACGAGCGCAGCCGCTCGTGGATCTTCCCGCCGAGCAGTTCATAGACGGGCTTGCCGGCCGCCTTGCCGATGATGTCCCAGCACGCCATTTCGAGGCCGCTGACGACGCCCATCATCGTGAGATCGGGGCGCTGCGTGAAGCCGCTGGAGTAAGCCTGGCGGAACAGCCGTTCGACGTGATGCGGATCGCGGTTCAGCAGATGGCGTTCGAACACGTCGTCGATGATCGGGGCCATTGCCTTCGGGCCGAACGTCGCCGAGTAGATCTCGCCGACGCCTTCGATGCCGTCGTCCGTCTTCAGCTTCACGAAGATCCAGTACATCCCGCCGACATGCGGCGGCGGCACGGCGACGATATGGGTTTCGAGCGAAACGATCTTCATGCGGACTCCTGGATGCGGTTGAGGCGGTATTTGAGGAACGCGGCGGCGCCCGCGCCGCAGAGCGCGATGGCCGCGATATAGCCGAAATAGAGCTGGTAGCCGTGTGCGCCCGGGTAGGTCTGCGTCACGTAGCCGTTGATCAGCGGCACGAACACGTCCGGCGAATAGCCGAGTACCGAGATCAGGCCGATCGCGAGGCCCGCGCAATGCGTCGGTACCTTGCAGTCGTCGAGCAGCGACCAGTACAGGCCGCGGATCGCGTAGGTGAGGATGCCGATGAACAGCACGAGCACGACGAGCATCGCCTGCGGGCTGTGCGCGGGCGCCGCGATCAGTCCGACGAGCGACAGTGCGGCGAGCACCAGCGCCCAGAACAGCACGGACACCTTCGATACGCGGTCGCCGAGGAAGCCGCCGCCGATGCCGCCGACGGGGCGCATCCACAGCTTGAGCGTCGTGATGAAGCCGGCCGCCGTCGCGCTGAGCCCGAAATTGCCTTCGTGCAGGTAGGCCGAGAAGCTGTAGGTCGCCCAGAACACCTGGTAGCCGCAGAACACGATCGCGGCGACGAGCCACAGCTCGGGAATCGCTGCGAGCGTCTTCAGGTCGGTCAGTACGTTGCCCTTGGTGCGCTTCGCGGCCGCTGCACGGTCGCCCGTGCTCGCCTGATCCTTTACCAGCGCGAGCAGCACGCCGAGCGCAATGCAGAAGAATGCGTACAGGTGGACGACGAGCTTGAAGCCGGCCGCATCGGTGCCGCCGCGTGCCTGCGTCACGTACGCGAACAGCGTGATCGCGATCGTTGCAAGCAGCGCTTCGACGAGGCCGCGGCCGCCGTCGAGCAGGCCGAAGAAGCGGCCCTGTTCGTCGGGGCCCGCGATCATGTTCACGCGCTTGATCACGGCCGCCCAGAACGTGAGGCCGGTGGTCAGCCCCCAGCCGCCGAAGATCAGCACGAGCATGTCGAACGACGGCCCGGTCGCGTAGACGAGCCCGAGCGCGCCCGTCGCGAGCAGCGAGAAGCAGATCAGCCAGCGCGGCGACAGGCGGTCGGCAAGCCAGCCGCTCGGCAGATAGCTGATCAGGAAGATCGTGCCGAGCGACGAATACAGGTAGCCGAGCTGCACGTCGTCGATATGGAAGAACTGCAGCATCGTCGGCTGGTACACCTGCCGCAGATACAGCATCGGGTAGATCGCGCCCGCGGCAATCACGAGCAGCAGCAGTTGCAGGTAGCGTTGCGCGCGGGAATGCGGCGACGCGTGGGCGTCGTCGTGCAACGCGAGCGACGCGGTGTGTGTCGACGGTTGGGTCGGCATGATGTCTTCCTCCATCAGACTTCCTTCACGAGGAGGTCTGCAGATTTTTTATGTGTTCGATCGGATCAAGGGCGGCGCGCGCGGCGGGTGTCGTGGTGCGTGCGCCGGAAACGGTGCGTCGGCGTTGCCGTGTCAGTACTTCATGACGACGAGGCGCGTCTGCGTGAATTCGAGCATGCCGTGCTTGCCGTCGTCGCCGCCGAGGCCCGAGCGCTTCCAGCCGGCGTGGAAGCCCTGGTACGGATCGGCCGGCGTGCGGTTCACGTACAGCTCGCCGGCTTCGATCGCGTTCGCGACGGTCATCGCGGTGCGGTAGTGCTCGGTGTAGAGCACCGACGACAGGCCGAACTGGTGGTCGTTCGCCTGCGCGATCGCTTCATCGATCGTCGAGTAGCGCAGCACGGGCATGATCGGGCCGAAGGTTTCCTCCTGCACGATTTCCATGTCCTGCCGGCAGTTCGTCAGCAGCGTGGCCGGGTAGAAGAAGCCGGGGCCGGCGGGAATCGTGCCGCCGGTTTCGAGCGTCGCGCCGGCTGCGATCGCGCGTTCGACCATCCCGTGAATGTGCGCGCGCGCCGATGCGCTGACGAGCGGGCCCATCCGCGTGGCGTCTTCCGCACGGTCGCCGATGCGCACGGCCGCCATCTTCTCCTTCAGCAGCGCGACGAAGCGGTCATGCACGCTGTCGTGCACGTACACGCGCTCGATTGCCGTGCAGAGCTGGCCGCAGTGGGTCGTCTTCGATGCGACGAGCGCGGCAGCCGCGCGTTCGAGGTCGGCGTCGGGCTCGATGATCGCGGGCGTCTTGCCGCCGAGCTCGAGCGACGGCTTCGCGATGTTCGCCTTGCAGTAGTCGAGCACCTTGCGGCCCGCGTTCACGCTGCCGGTCAGCGTGATCATCCCGACTGCCGGATGCGTGCACAGCGCTTCGGCCGTTGCGTGGTCCATCGTCAGGATGTTGATGACGCCCGGCGGGAAGCCCGCATCGTCGGCGGCTTTCGCGATCTCGAACGCGGACACCGGCGTGTGGTTGCTCGGGCGCACGACCACGGTGTTGCCGGCGATCAGCGCGGGCGCGACCTTGCGCAGCAGTGTGTAGACCGGGTAGTTGAACGGAATCAGGCATGCGACGACGCCGATCGGTTCGCGCTGCAGGAACAGGTTCTCGTCGGGCGTATCGCTCGGGATGATCTCGCCCTCGATCCGGCGCGCCCACTCGGCGTGGTAGCGCGTGATCTGGCCCGCGTAGACGGCTTCGTTCGACGCGTCCTCGACGCTCTTGCCGGATTCCTGCGCGAGCGCCGCGCCGATTTCGGATGCGCGCGTGGTCAGCGCGTCGGCGAAGCGGTGCAGGTATGGGGCG
>NZ_JAAGPB010000503.1:0-5770 GCF_017104585.1 Burkholderia sp. Ac-20392 | reverse complement strand
GCCGTCGTATCGACCGTGGCCGGCACGCCGGCCTCGCGCAGCGCGTGCCGGAGCGCGTCGAGCAGCACCGGATTGCGTGCGCCGCCGCCGCAGACGAACACGGCCTTGCAGCCCGCTGCGTGCTGCGCGATCTCGCGTGCGACCGACACGGCGGTGAGCGCGGTGAGGGTCGCCTGCACATCCTCTGGCGCCACCTGTGCGAACGCGGCGAGCTTTGCGTCGAGCCATGCGGGATTGAACAGGTCGCGCCCGGTGCTTTTCGGCGGCGGTGCGGCGAAATACGGTTCGTCGAGCAGCGCGTCGAGCAGCGGCGCGTGGACGGTGCCGCGCGCGGCGAACTTGCCGCCGTCGTCGTACGGCTTGCCGAGATGGCGGGTCGCCCATTCGTCGAGCAGCGCATTCGCGGGGCCGCAGTCAAAGCCGCGCACGTCGCCGCCTTCGCCGGGCAGGATCGTGATGTTGCTGATCCCGCCGAGATTGCAGACGACGCGCGTCTCGCCCGGCGCGCCGAACACCGTGGCATGGAAGGCCGGCGCGAGCGGCGCGCCATGGCCACCCGCTGCGACGTCGCGGCTGCGGAAATCGGCGATCACGTCGACCTGGGTCAGCTCGGCGAGCAGTGCCGGGTTGTTGATCTGCCGCGTATAGCCGCGCTCGGGGCGATGGCGCACGGTCTGGCCGTGCACGCCGATCCCGCGGATCTCGTCGCGCGACAGCCCGGCCGTGCGCTGCAATTCGTGGCAGCACACCGCGTAGCGCGCGACCAGTGCGTTCGCCGCGAGCGATTCGCGATCGATCTCGTCGTCGCCGGGCTGCTGCAGCGCGAACAGCGCGTCGCGCAGCGATTGCGCGAAGCCGACGAACGCTTCCGCGAGCACGACCGGCGCCTTGCCGGCCTCGAAACGCACGGCGACGCCATCGACGCCGTCCATGCTGGTTCCCGACATCAGCCCGAAGTAGATGCCGTCGGCCGGATGGGCGTTTTGCGGCTGTCGTTGCGGCACGTTGGGTTCTCCTGGATCGTGCGGCGCGGGCCGGTGCCGCGCGCCTTGCGCCCGATTATCCGCGCAACGTGACGCGCCGTTAAGCGATGGGCGCGCAAGTTATGGGAAAATCCCTGTCTTTGCGACATTCTTCCTGGCACCGATGAGCACCGAACCCAGTTCCAAGCCTGTTTTCCCGATCACCGACGAAGTCCGGCATGCGCTCGCCGTCACGAAGCGCGGCGTCGACGAGCTGCTGGTCGAGGAAGAGTTCGCGCAGAAGCTCGCGCGCAGCGCGGCGACGGGCACGCCGCTTCGCATCAAGCTCGGCCTCGACCCGACCGCGCCTGACATCCACATCGGCCATACGGTCGTGCTGAACAAGATGCGTCAGCTGCAGGATCTCGGCCACACGGTGATCTTCCTGATCGGCGATTTCACGTCGCTGATCGGCGACCCGTCGGGTCGCAACGCGACGCGCCCGCCGCTCACGCGCGAGCAGATCGAATCGAACGCGAAGACCTACTTCGAGCAGGCCGCGCTCGTGCTCGACCGCGACAAGACCGAAATCCGCTACAACAGCGAATGGTCGATGCCGCTCGGCGCGGACGGGATGATCAAGCTCGCGTCGCGCTACACGGTCGCGCGGATCCTCGAGCGCGAGGATTTCACGAAGCGCTTCCAGGGCGGCGTGCCGATCTCGATCCACGAATTCCTGTACCCGCTGATGCAGGGCTACGACTCGGTCGCGCTGAACGCCGACCTCGAACTCGGCGGCACCGACCAGAAGTTCAACCTGCTGGTCGGCCGCGAACTGCAGAAGCAGTACGGTCAGGAACAGCAGTGCATTCTGACGATGCCGCTGCTCGAAGGTCTCGACGGCGTCGAGAAGATGTCGAAGTCGAAGGGCAACTACGTCGGCATCAGCGAACAGCCGAACGACATGTTCGGCAAGCTGATGAGCATCTCGGACACGCTGATGTGGCGTTACTTCGAGCTGCTGTCGTTCCGCCCGATGGACGAGATCGGCGGCTTCAAGCGCGAGATTGAAGGCGGCCGCAACCCGCGTGACTTCAAGGTGCTGCTGGCGCAGGAAATCGTCGCGCGCTTCCACTCGCAGGCCGACGCCGAGCGTGCGCTCGAGGACTTCAACCACCGCGCGAAGGGCGGCGTGCCGGACGACATTCCGTCGGTCACGCTCGCGGGCGCGCCGCTGGCGATTGGCCAGCTGCTGAAGCAGGCCGGCCTCGTGCCGTCGACGAGCGAGGCACTGCGCAACATCGAGCAGGGCGGCGTGAAGATCGATGGCGCGACCGTGTCGGACAAGGGCCTGAAGGTCGAAGCCGGCGAGTTCGTCGTGCAGGTCGGCAAGCGCCGCTTCGCGCGCGTCACGCTGACCGCATGATCGCGCTGATCCAGCGCGTGAAGCGCGCCGACGTGCGCGTCGGCGACCGCACGACCGGCGAGATCGGTGCGGGCCTGCTCGCGCTGGTCTGCGCGGAGCGCGGCGACACCGATGCGGCGGCCGACAAGCTGCTCGCGAAGATGCTCGGCTATCGCGTGTTTAGCGACGCCGCCGGCAAGATGAACCTGCCGGTGTCGAATATCGACGGTGAGGGCCGCGCAGGCGGCCTGCTGCTCGTGTCGCAGTTCACGCTGGCGGCCGATACCAACAGCGGGCTGCGTCCGAGCTTCACGCCGGCCGCACCGCCCGACGAAGGCGCGCGACTGTTCGACTATTTCGTCGCGGCCGCGCGTGCGCGCCATCCGGTCGTCGAGACGGGCGAGTTCGGCGCGGACATGCAGGTGTCGCTCGTCAACGACGGCCCCGTGACATTCTGGCTGCAAGTGCGGCCCTGATTCTTCCCCGGAGACGCGCCGCGATGGCCACCACGCAGATTCTTTTCATCCGCCATGGCGAGACGGCCTGGAACCGCATCAAGCGCATCCAGGGTCACATCGACATTCCGCTGGCCGAAACGGGCCTCGAGCAGGCACAAAAGCTGGCCGCACGGCTCGCCCGCGACGCGCGTGACGGCGCACGGCTCGACGCGATCTATTCGAGCGACCTGATGCGCGCGCAGCAAACCGCACAGCCGTTCGCCGACGCGCTCGGCCTGTCGCTGCGGCTTCGAGAAGGGCTGCGCGAACGCTCGTACGGCCAGTTTCAGGGGCACGACAGCGCCGAGATCGAGACGCTGTTCCCCGACGCGTACGCGGCCTGGCAGACGCGCGACCCCGGCTTCGCGCCGGAGGGCGGCGAGTCGCAGCGCGAGTTCTACCACCGCGTGCTGCATGCGCTCGAACCGATCGTCGCCGAGCATCCGGGCGGCCGGATCGCGTGCGTCGCGCATGGCGGCGTGCTCGACTGCGTCTATCGTTTCGCGAACGGCATCGAGCTGTCGGCGCCGCGCAACTATCAGCTGCTCAACACGAGCATCAACGTCGTCGATTACGTCGATGGCCGCGCGCAAGTCGTGCAGTGGGCCGACGTGTCGCACCTCGACGCCGCAAGCGACGACGACGGGTACCGCAAGGTGCTCTGAGCCAGCAGGCCCCGTCCGGCATCGCCGGTCGGGGGTTCCTTCCTGCGCGGTGTGCCGCTTACCTTACTGCGGCAGTGCGTGGCGCGCCTTGTAGTCGAGCGCGTATGCGATCTTGCCGGGCTTGTCCGCCGTGATCGGTTGGCGCAGCTTGTCGAATTCTCCCTTGTTGTATTTCTTCCCGCCGTTGATCGCATCCGCGCGGCCGAGGTCGGCGCCCGTCTTGCCGTCGATCACCGGGTCCGTGGCCGCGACCATGCGCGTCGACGCATTCCAGACCGCGTTCAGGTAGCCCGTGTCGGCCTTCGCCGGATCCGGGTCGGTTGTGCCGGCGCGCGTCAGGTCATAGCCGGCGAGCGCGAACGTGCCCGGTTGCGCGCGCAGCCAGTCGGCCCAGTAGAACTCGAGATAGTCGGTCGCTTGCGCGGGCTTGCTGTAGCCGATGTCGCGCGTGAAATAGACGAGCGAGCGGTAGCGGTCGTTCGTCATCCCGAGTTTCAGGCCGAGCCCGGTCGGCAGTTGCGCGGTCGTGATCGGCTTGCCTTCGCCGTTCTTGAGGCGCAGATAGCCGCGGCTCTGCATCTGCTGCCAGAACGCGTCACCCGAGTAGTCGCTGAGGTTGTCCTTGACGACGACGTGCACGTGCAGCGCCGGGCCGCCGTCGGGCGTCTCGTAGTAGGTCGACAGGCCGTGATGGCCGTCGGTCAGGTACAGCGCATCGCCGTTCGGGCCGATCACGACCGGGTTCAGCACCGAGCGGTCGCGGGCGTTCGCGTCGGTCGTCGTGCACGTGTAGCTCGCGGGCTCGCGCAGCGTCGACTTGGCCGTGTAGCCGCCCGAAGCGACGCCGACCAGGCCTTCGTCCGCGCAGAAGTCGTCGAATTTCTTGTCAGGTTGCAGTTCGTAGCGGCCGAGCTTGTAGTAGATCTGGTCGTAGCCGATCGCGCCCTGCGTCGGGTGGAGGTCGCCGAGCGTCACGTCGATCAGGTCGCCCGCGCGAGCGGCCTTCCACTTGCCCGGTTGCGGCGTGACGGTGGCGGGCGGCGTGGGCGCAGGCGTGGTCGGGGTGCCGCCGGACGGCGTTTGCGCATCCGAACGCGCGACGGCGGCGACATCGTCGCCTCCGCACGCGGTGAGGGCGAAGACGGTGGACAGGCTGGCGGCAAGGGCGAAACGGATCGGCAGGCGTGGCATCGCGGGCATCGGGTGTCGGTCGGGTGGGCGGGACACCGCGCGGGTCACGGCAGGCGGGACGTGCGGTACGGGCGACCGTGCGCGGGTGCAAGCCCGTCAGCTTGTCACAGGTATTTGACAGTAAATTGAAATGATAAGAGGAAGCGAATCGTCAGGCGGGCGGGGTGCCGTCGGGCGGTGTCGCGGTGGCACGGCGGCGCGCACGCTTTGACGCACCGTTCACGAGCGCCCAGCGCAGCACGGGGGCGACGACCCGGATGCCGGGCCGGACCACCGCGCGTCGCAGCGGCGCGAACGCCGACACGCCGAGCATGCGTTGCGCCCACGGCGGCAGCAGGTCGATTCCCGCATGCATCACCAGTGACGCGGCCGGTCGCAGCGCAGGCTTCGCAACCGGCACGTTCAGCAGGATGGACATGACTTCGAAGGTGCGTGGCCCGGCCTCGAGTTCGGGCAGCATGCGCGCGAGATAGGCAGCCACTTCGGCACGCGAGCGAGGTACTTCACGTGCGCCGAGCATTTCGGCGATCAATGCCGTTTCGGCGTAGTAGCGATCCTGCAGCTCGCCCGGCAGCGCCGGATTCACGTAGCGCAGATGTGCGGCGAGGAAACTCGACACTTCCGCGACATGCACCCAGGTCAGCAACGCCGGATCGTCGGCGTGGTACGGCCGGCCGTCCGGCGCGGTGCCCGATATGTGCGAGTGGATCGATTTCACGCGCTCGACCAGCGCGAGTGCGTCCGCGCGGCTGCCGAACGTCGTGCCGGTGATGAACGTGGCGGTGCGCCGCAAGCGGCCGAGGATGTCGGTGCGGAACGACGAGTGATCCCAGACGCCCGCGAGCGCGAGTGGATGGAGCGCCTGCAGCAGCAGCGCGGCGATGCCGCCCGTCATCATCGACGTGAAGTCGGCATGCACGCGCCAGCAGACAGCGTCGGGGCCGAACAGCCCCGGGTCGCCCGGCGGCGAAGAGAGGTCGAGCGACGGGCCGCCGCCGCCCACCGTCAGGTGGGTGACGCCGGCCACGAGCCGCTTGCGGATCGGCTCGA
>NZ_JAAGPB010000502.1:0-5573 GCF_017104585.1 Burkholderia sp. Ac-20392 | reverse complement strand
GATTTCGGCGCGCACGTTCGAGCGGGCCAGGATGTGCTGCAGGTCGCCGGCGAGGCCGTCCGAGATGTCGAGCGCCGCGTGCGCGACGCCCGCGAGCCCGAGGCCGAGCGCGATGCGCGGTTCGGGGCGCTCGAGCGCACGCCGGAACACGGCTGCTTCGTTGGCGCCGGCTGTCCATTCGCCGCGCGCGACACCGAGGCCGGCGCGCGCATCGCCGAGCGTGCCGGACACCCAGACGTCGTCGCCGTCGCGCGCGGCATCGCGGCGCAGCGCCGCGTCGGGCGAGACTTCGCCGAATACGGTCACGCACAGGTTCAGCGGGCCGCTCGTCGTGTCGCCGCCGATCAGCTCGCAACCGTAGCGCTCGGCGAGCGCGAACAGCCCGTTGCTGAACGCTTCCAGCCACGCGGCGTCAGCCCGCGGCAGCGCGCACGCGAGCGTGAACGCGCGCGGCTCGGCGCCCATCGCCGCGAGGTCGGACAGGTTGACCGCGAGCGTCTTGTGGCCGAGCGCGTCGGGCGCGACGTCGGGGAAGAAGTGGCGGCCTTCCACCAGCATGTCGGTCGAAATGGCCAGCAATTTCCCGGATCGGGGCGTGATCAGCGCGCAATCGTCGCCGATGCCGAGTGTCGACGCGCGTGCGCCCTGCGCGGCGCGGCGCGTGAAGAAGCGTTCGATCAGCGAAAACTCGGAGAGGGCGGCTGGCACGGCGGATGGATCCGAAACGATGGAAGGAACGGCATTGTACGAGGCGAACGGCGGCGTTCCTGCACCGTTCAGTACAATTTTGTCGCGGCTGTTGCACCCGAATCGCCGGTCTGGCGGCCGATGATTGGCGCTACAATGCCGTCGAAGAGTTATTCTAATCCGCCCGCCAAGAGACACATGTCTACCCAAGCCTCCTCCAAAGCCAAGCTCCGCGAAGCCGCGCTCGACTATCACGAATTCCCGACCCCCGGGAAAATCGCGATCGCCCCGACCAAGCAGATGATCAACCAGCGCGACCTCGCGCTCGCGTACTCGCCGGGTGTGGCGTACGCGTGCGAGGAGATCGTCGAGAATCCGCTCAACGCGGCACGCTTCACCGCGCGCAGCAACCTGGTCGGCGTCGTCACGAACGGTACGGCGGTGCTCGGTCTGGGCAACATCGGCCCGCTCGCGTCGAAGCCGGTGATGGAAGGCAAGGCCGTGCTGTTCAAGAAGTTCGCGGGCATCGACGTATTCGACATCGAGCTGAACGAGTCGGACCCGCACAAGCTCGTCGACGTGATCGCCGCGCTGGAGCCGACTTTCGGCGGGATCAACCTGGAAGACATCAAGGCGCCGGACTGCTTCATCGTCGAGCGCGAAGCGCGCAAGCGGATGAAGATTCCGGTGTTCCACGACGACCAGCACGGCACCGCGATCGTGGTGGCCGCGGCCGTCACGAACGGGCTGAAGGTCGTCAACAAGGACATCAAGAAGGTCAAGCTCGTCGCGTCCGGCGCGGGCGCGGCCGCGCTCGCGTGTCTCGACCTGCTGGTCGACATCGGCCTGCCGATCGAGAACATCATCGTGACCGACCTGGCCGGCGTGGTCTACAAGGGCCGCACCGAGCTGATGGACCCGGACAAGGAGCGTTTCGCCCGCGAAACGGAAGCCCGGACGCTGGCCGAAGTGATCGACGGCGCGGACATCTTCCTCGGCCTGTCGGCTGCCGGCGTGCTGAAGCAGGAGATGGTGAAGGGCATGGCCGAGCGCCCGCTGATCCTCGCGCTCGCGAACCCGACGCCGGAAATTCTGCCGGAACTCGCGCTCGAAGTGCGCCCGGATGCGGTGCTGGCCACGGGCCGCACCGACTACCCGAACCAGGTCAACAACGTCCTGTGCTTCCCGTTCATCTTCCGCGGCGCGCTCGACGTCGGCGCGACGACGATCACGCGTGAAATGGAGATCGCGGCCGTCAATGCGATCGCCGAGCTTGCGCAGCACGAGCAGAGCGACATCGTCGCGACTGCGTACGGCATCCAGGATCTGTCGTTCGGGCCCGAATACCTGATTCCGAAGCCGTTCGATCCGCGCCTGATCGTGAAGATCGCACCGGCCGTCGCGCAGGCCGCGATGGACGGCGGCGTCGCGACGCGCCCGATCGAGGACATGGAGGCGTACCGCGTCCATTTGCAGCAGTTCGTGTACCACAGCGGCACGACGATGAAGCCGATCTTCCAGATCGCGCGCGCCGCGCCGGAAGAGAAGAAGCGCGTTGTGTTCGCGGAAGGCGAAGAAGAGCGCGTGTTGCGCGCCGTTCAGATCATCGTCGACGAAAAGCTCGCGAAGCCGATCCTGATCGGCCGTCCGTCGGTGATCGAGCACCGTATCCAGCGCTACGGCCTGCGCCTGACGCCGGGCACCGACTTCACGGTCGTCAACACCGAGCACGACGAGCGCTACCGCGACTTCTGGCAGACGTACTACAAGATGATGGCGCGCAAGGGCATCAGCGAGCAGCTCGCGCGGGTCGAGATGCGCCGCCGCACGACGCTGATCGGCTCGATGCTGGTGAAGAAGGGCGAAGCGGACGGGATGATCTGCGGCACGATCAGCACCACGCACCGCCACCTGCACTTCATCGACCAGGTGATCGGCAAGCGCCCGGGCTGCAGCGTGTACGCGGCGATGAACGGCCTCGTGCTGCCGGGCCGCCAGATTTTCCTCGTCGACACGCACGTGAACGTCGATCCGACCCCGGAAGAGCTGGCCGAGATCACGGTCATGGCCGCGGAAGAAGTGCGCCGCTTCGGCATCGAGCCGAAGGTCGCGCTGCTGTCGCACTCGAATTTCGGCACGAGCAACGCACCTTCGGCGAAGAAGATGCGCGATACGCTCGCGATCCTGCAGGAACACGCGCCGGAGTTGAAGGTGGACGGCGAGATGCACGGCGATGTCGCGCTCGACGCGGCGCTGCGCAAGGAAATCCTGCCGGAATCGACGCTGGAAGGCGAAGCGAACCTGCTGATCCTGCCGAACATCGACGCCGCGAACATCGCGTACAACCTGCTGAAGACGGCCGCGGGCAACAACATCGCGATCGGGCCGATCCTGCTGGGCGCTGCGCAGCCGGTGCACGTGCTGACCGAATCGGCGACCGTTCGCCGCATCGTCAACATGGCGGCGCTGCTGGTCGCCGACGTGAACGCCACGCGCTGAGCCAAAACGAACGCGCCAGGCCGGTCGAACCGGTGTGGCGCGTCGGGCGAAATTGTAAACAAAAGCAAAAAAGAGGCGTGCCCGCAATGGGCACGCCGCGGGCAGGGCGCAAACGCGCTTCCCTCAAGCAACATCAGCATCTCTCTCCACTCAGCGTAGCCGGCGTGGCAAGGAGGCAGAGTCTTGCCATGCCAGAGATGCCGTTCGCATTTTATCCTATGTAAGATAAATGTAGTGAGATTTCGGTAAAAAATGCGCAATTCCGGGTATCACTGGCCTTTCGATTCCCAAACGGACATTGATTCGCGCGGCCAATAACGCTACGCTAACGCCTTTGTTGGTCGTCAACTACTTGATTTAACAGCGGGAACCCTGGTTCATGGCACGCAAGTGGCTCCGCAACGGCGCGCTCGCGTCCGTCTTCGCGATGTTCGCGATGGGTATCGTCGGCACGCCGACGGGCAGTCTGGTTTCCGCCGCTTACGCACGGGAGGCCGTTCCGGCCGACGTGGCGGCGAGCGGGCTCGATACGATTCCGACCGCACGTCTTCCGCGCGAGGCTGTGACCACGCTAGGCCTGATTGGCGCCGGCGGTCCGTATCCGTACGAGAAAGACGGCGTCGTGTTTGGCAACCGCGAGCGGATCCTGCCAAAAGCGAAGCGCGGCTACTACCATGAGTACACGGTGCCGACGCCGCGTGCCCGCAATCGCGGCGCGCGCCGGATCGTCTGTGGCGGGCCATTGCGCCGGATCGACAACTGTTATTACACGGGCGACCACTACAACAGTTTTAAACGTATTGTTGAATGACTTCGGGACGAATGGCATGAGCGACTCCATCTACGCGCACGAAACGGCGGCGGCGGAACTGTTCGCGGCCGGCGACGGCAATCTGTTTCAGCGCGTGATCCAACTGCACGCGGCGGCGCAGGCTGGCGGCACGCCGGAGCAACAGGAAGCCGAGTCCGGGCTTTCATCGAACGAGGAGCCTATGAGCCTTTTCACGACCGTGCGACCCAATCTCGTGCAATCGATCCGCGCGTTCCGCGTGCAGGATCTTGCCGACGAAGCCGGCCGGCTCGGCCAGCATTTCCTGTATGCGTTTTGCGGCGTCGCGCAGTCGAAGCAGGAAGTGATGGAAACGATCGCGACGTCGTTCCTGTTCCCGAAGCATTTCGGGAAGAACTACGACGCGCTGTACGACTCGCTGACCGACCTCGTCGCGAAGGCCGGCGCGCAGCCCGGTTTCGTGATCGTCCTCGATGGGCTGCCGATCGCGCAGAAGTTCGACAAGGAAGGGCGCGAGACGCTGCTCGACGTGTTCCGCGAAGCGGCCGAATTCTGGGCCGAGCGCAAGGTCGCGTTCCGCGTGTTCTACTCGTTCGCGTAAGCGCACATCGGCCAGCGGCCGATCCGGCGAATACCCGTCAAAAGCCCGCCTCGAGCGGGCTTTTTTGCGTCCGCGCGACGCGCGCAGACCGGCGCGGCACTGCGCTTCCTGACATTGGCCTTTCATCAGGCGCCTTTTTTCGAGACAATCTCGGTCGACCCGGCTGCGGCAGCCGCCGCATCGGGTGTGTACAACAAACCGTCGAGAGAGGGCTGTCTTCCCATGAATATTTCCCGTTCCGCACGCGCTGTCGTGCTGCCCCTGCTGGTCGCGGCGGGCGCCGCGCATGCGGCGCCGCTTACGCCCGAGCAGACCGTCGACCTCTACATCGGCGCACTCGTCAACGGCGACGTGTCGAAAGCCCGCGAATTCAACGATGCGGTGCGCGAGAGTTACAGCGGCAAGGACGCGCTCAACGTCGACGTTCTGTCGACGTTTGGCGAATCGATGCGCAAGGACATGGCGGAAGACTTGCTGGCGCCGATGCCGCCGAAGGCGAGTGCCGCATTACGTCCGTCGGTCGAGAGCATGGCCGCGGCCTATCAGCGTGCGATCAATCGCTCGGAGTGCAAGGCAACCGGGTCGTCGCAACGACCGAACTCGGCGCTCGAGGGCAAAACGATCGCGACGGTTGAATTCGCGTGCCGGGTACCGGATGTGGGGCCCGGCGCGAAGGCACTGGAGGCGAAGCTCGGCAACGGCCGCCTGAAGAATGATGCGGCCCGGATTGTCGCGTTCAATGCGATCTTCTCCGGCATGGCGAAGGTGCTGGACGCGGCGCCGGTAACGCATCCGGTGACCGGCAAGATCGATGTCTACGGTCTGGACGGCGGTTGGACGACCGGCAGCCCCCAGGACGTGCTGACGCCGGTGCTCGATGCGTTGTCGGAAGCGATGCCGCATGGCTCGTCGAGCGGCAAGTAAATTGCGATAGACCGTCGCATCGCAACGCGCCGTATTCCGGTCGGGATGCCGGCCGCGTATCGCGCAGCGGCA
>NZ_JAAGPB010000501.1:0-243 GCF_017104585.1 Burkholderia sp. Ac-20392 | reverse complement strand
GCGTATTATTAAAAAAAAAAAAAACTTCAGCCCGCGCGTGCTCTACGTTCATATCACGCAACCAATCATTCGTGTCAGCTACATTACCCTCACTCTGTCTATCTATTTCACCCTATCCCCTATCTGCTTCACAGCTTCTGCCACCTCATCTTTCTCTCGTCATCCTTCTCTTATCCTTTGACTTTTTCCTCTTATCTAGACTCGCACTTGTACCATACTCACGTCGCTTCTCCATCACATCAT